>CAZZJY010000103.1:0-8451 GCA_964654895.1 uncultured Nitrososphaerota archaeon | reverse complement strand
AGGGGCGCGTAGGTGCGCTCCGTCCTAGCCCTGCACCCGAGGACTATCGCCCGGAGGTCGCGCCTCAGCTGCCCCATCCTCAAGTCGAGGAGTTCGTGGCGCCTCAGACCAGTCACGGCGTAGCCGATGAAGGCGAGGCGCTCGTACTCCTCTTCAAGGGCGGAGTAGAACTCTTGGAGCTGGGGGCGCGTGGGCGGGACCCTCATGGGCTCCCAAGGGGGCTTCTGCCTCAGGTTCAGGGGAAGACCCTTGAATGCGGCGTAGGCTTTGAAGGCTTTCACGAAGTTGTTGTAGGTGTTCGGGTTTTCCACGCCCAGAAGGAAGTCCCTGATGCTTTCCATTGCGAAGTCGTTGGACGAGAGGAATTTCCTGATGCAGCACGAGTAGCCGTCGGCAGTCTTCGGCGAGAGAGCCCTGTCGACGATCAGAAATTTCCTGAACGCCTCCAGCTGTACCGTACAGTTAGGCTTGGCTGTACCGTACACGTTTCGCGGTTGTTGAAAAAACTCTTTTCTTGGTGAAGGTTCTTTGACGCCAACAAAGAAGGTTAGGTGGTGCGGTCGCCGGGATTTGAACCCGGGATCCAAGGCTTGGGAAGCCTTTATCCTAGACCGGACTAGACCACGACCGCATTAAAGAAAAAATTGGTGTCCGTGCCTATATCTATTACTCTCCCCATGCATACACGCCTAGAACTACATTGACATGAAGTCCTCAGGCTTTGGAGGCTCTGGCGGGAGTCCCTTCCTTTCCCTTATCTTCCTTATTGTTTCTGCTAGCATGCTGGAAGGAACAGGTGACCATCTTGCAAATTCTGTTCCCCAGAAAGCTTTGCCCGCTGTGGCACTTCTGAGTTGGTCTGACAGGTCAAAGGTCTCTGCCACGGGGATCTCAGCTACCAAGTGCATTGTCTGATCTATTTGCTCAAGAGAGAGAATCTTTCCACGCTTGCCTGCTACAATCCTCGTCACACTTCCAAGGAAATCTTGAGGCACCTTCATGTCTAGTTTCATTATAGGCTCCAACAATATCGGGTTAGCACTCAGGAAGCCCTGGAACATAGCATCTCGCATTGCCGGCATTATTTGGGCTGGACCCCTGTGGGCAGGGTCTTCGTGGACGTTGGCGTCGACTATCTTTACCAGTAATCCGCGGATTGGCTCCCTCGCCAAAGGACCTTCGGCCACATTCAGGCGGAAAGCCTGTATAACGGTGTCCTTGATCTCGCGCATGTACTGGAGACCCTTAGTTGCGTCCACAAGGATGTTCACGTAACTGTCTATCGCCCAGATGCCTCTCGCGATGTCAGTGTCCCAGCCGGCCTGCTCACGGAGGATCTTTGCCCTCTCGCGCGGGTCCATGTCCTCGTGAATTACCCCCTGCTGAATAAGCTCCATAGTCTTTTCGTTGAGCGGTTCAACAGTCACATACAGCCTGTTGTGCTTGTTTGGAGATTTTCCCTCAAATGGTCCAAGTGCTTTAGTGAGGCTCTCCCTGTAGACTACTATCGGCGGGCTTGTTGTTATCTCAATCCCTCCAGTTCTTTGATTGAGATCCCACAGGGCAATTTCCAAGTGGAGGCTGCCCATGCCCGCTATCAGATACTCGCCAGTCTCTTGGTTGATCTTGATAGAGAGAGTTGGATCCTCTATTGCCATCTTGTGGAGGGCGTCGATGAGTTTCGGCAGGTCCCTGCTGTACTTCGGTTCTATTGCCATGGTGACCACAGGGTCGCTGATGTATTTCATCTTCTCAAATGGGTACATCTTGTCTTTATCCTGGGTCCTGACCAAGGTCTCTCCAGCCCTTATGTTCTCCATTCCGAGTAGAGCGACGATGTTGCCAGCAGAGATTGAAGGAGTTATCTCCCTGTATGGTCCCATGTAAAGGCTGACCTGCTGAACCCTGCCCTCTGTCTTGGCCATCAGACCGTAGAGGATGTCGCCTTCGTGCACTGTTCCAGAGAAGACCCTCCCAGTGACGACGGGACCAGCGTGTGGGTCCACGATCACCTTGTTGACGCAGATCACCAAAGGACCATTCTCATCGCAGTTGAGCATAGCCTGACCTATTGGGCTATTTATGTCTCCCTTCCATATCTTGGGTATCCTGTATTTCTGTGCCTCAACTGGGTTTGGTACGTGATCAACAACCATATCAAGTATTGCAACATGTAGAGGGAACTCCCTCTGGAGTCTTTCTATATCCCCCTTATTGTAGGCATCCACGATGTCAGAGAATTTCATGCCCTTGGAAGCGATTATCGGAAGCGTGAAACCCCATTTGTGCAGGGCTGATCCGAAGGCAACTTGACCCTTGTTTGGATTTACCTTCCATTTCTCCTTGAACTCCGGGTCGGCATAGGTCTCTATGAGCGAGTTGAAGTCTCTGATTATCTTAAGAAGGCGCTCCTGCACCTCTTGAGGGGTTAAACGGAGCTCCTTGATAAGTCGGTCTATCTTATTAATGTAAAGGAGGGGCCTAACCCTCTCGTCCATCCCCTGCCTGAGTACCGTCTCAGTTTGGGTCATAACGCCCTCGACACTGTCGACCACGCAGATCCCACCGTCCATAACCCTTAGAGATCGCGTCACGTGCCCTGTGAAGTCGACGTGTCCAGGGGTATCTACGAGGTTGATCACGTAGTTCTGCCCATTTCGCTCGTGGAGCAAGCTCACATTTGCAGCCTTAACAGTCATCTGCCTCAATTGTTCGATCTCAACATAATCAAGGGCAAGGGCCTGGGCAGCGATCTTTTGCGATATAAGGCCTGCTCCTGCCAGGAGACTGTCAGATAGGGTCGTCTTGCCGTGATCAACATGGGCAAGCGTACCTATGTTCCTCACGTTGAGTTTGTTGCTCATCAGCTTTACGATCTCTTCTGTCTGTTTGTACTTTGGCAAGTTTCACGCCTCGCTTAAGCCGAAACACTCTAGGGCTTTTAAAATTTTCGTGGGGCTATTCTATGGTGGCGTGGCGTTTCTTCAAATCTTGCTCGGTTTTTCCTAGGCGGTACATCAGTTCGGCTACGAGGCTGTCGAGGAATATGTTCAAAGTCACCTCGAAGAGGGTCCCCAAAGGCGCCAGGGGTTCATGCTCCCCAAGTATCTGCCTTACAGTATAATCGGATTCGGCGGCAAGTTTTGTCCTGCCAGGGATGCAGATGATGTGGTCAGCAAGTTTCGCCAAGGGCGAATCTCGATGTGAGGTAATTGCGACGACTTTAGCGCGCACCTCTTTTGCTGCTGAGGCTGCGGTGACTATAATCTTGGTTGCCCCAGACCCGGAGATCGCGATTACGATGTCTCCTTCGCCCACAGCAGGTGTTATAATATCGCCGAAGACGTAGACATTAAAGCCCAAGTGCATTAGGCGCATAGCAAATGCCCTACCGGCGAGCCCAGATCTCCCTGCCCCAACGACGAGGATCTTTTTGTTCCCATGCATTGCCTCGAGCAGTATCTGGATCATCTTTTCCACTTCTTCGTCGTTGACTATCTGAGAGGCGTAGAGGACGTACTGTGCCATCTCTCGCATGAATTGTTTCACGAAGCAAGGTCTAGACATATTTACCAAGGATTGAAAGGTTGGTTTAAAGATTTAAGGTTATTGAATGCCTAGCAGAATCTTTAGAGATAGAAACGCAAGGAACGCGGCTACAGAGAATAAAATGAACAAGATGTCTCTTCTGCCCATTGTGAGGACATAGAGGGAGGTCCGTCTCTTGGCGGCGCCAAAAGCCCTTGACTCCATGGCGTCTGCGACCAGCTCAGCCCTCCTGAATGAACTTATTATCAAGGGGATCAATATGGGGACATAGTTCCTGACCCTTTGGAATATGTTACCTTTCTCCAGTTCAAGACCCCTCGACCTTTGGGCGTCCATAATTATCTGAGCCTCCCGGCTCAGAGTCGGGACGAACCGCATCGCCATGTTGAAGGTCAAAGCGTAATCGTATGGAATTTTGAGTTGAACCATAGATTGAGTTAAGTCTTCGGGGGATGTGGTCAGGAAGAATACTGAAAAGATGGATATGAGTGCCATAAACCTGAGGGACATGGATATGGACATGATTAGAGCGTCCCCCAAGGACCCAGTTGTCCAAAGGATGCCTATGAGGTTGAATATGAATATGAACGCAATGAAAAATAGCGACCCCCTTATAGATCTGAGCCAATTTTTGCCAACATCCGCCACCATCACCATTGGGACTGAGGAGAGGAACACTAAAAGGAGGACTAGGGGGTTTACAAAATAGACTGTCAAGACGGTGAAGAGTATTGTGTAGATGAACTTGGATCTGGGGTCCAAAATGTGTATTATCGATGTCCCACGTCTATAATCAAAACCAAAGGTTTTCATGCCTCTCTGCCCCCCAATAGTTTCTTTACGGATGAGATGATTTCATCGAAGCGAATACTCGGAGGGTTCAATGCGAGGTCCCAAGACAGCTCAACAAGTTGCGGCGGGATCAGGGATGCGCTCATGAGGAGTTCCCGGTTCGTGAGCAACTCTTCTGAATCACCATCGGCAATTATCCTCCCCTTAGACATTATTATCGATCTCGGAATGAAGTCTGCGGCGAATTCGATATCGTGTGTTACCACAACGACAGTTTTGCTCTCGCTATTCAACTTTTTGATGAGGGATGCGAGGTGGAGTTTCTGGCGGTAGTCCTGCCCCGTGGTCGGCTCGTCCAGTATGACAATCTGCGGGTCATAGCACAGTACTGAGGCGAGTGCTAGCCTCTTTCGCTCACCCCCACTTAGCAGGAATGGAGGGCGTTCTTTGTATTCTAGCAGCCCAAACTCCTTGAGAGCCCACTTCACCCTCCTAGAGATCTCATCTTCTGGGAAGTTGAAGTTTGTCAGGGCAAACATGATCTCCTTTTCCACAGTCTCTGCAAATAGCTGGTGGTCCGGGTTCTGGAATACCAGACCCACATGCCTAGCCAGCGTGGCAACAGTCGTTTCCCTAGTGTTCATCCCTGAGACAATGACCGACCCGCTCTGGGGTTTGAGGAGCCCATTTATGTGCTTGATCAGCGTGGTCTTCCCTGCCCCATTCTCGCCAAGGATCGCCACAACTTCCCCCTTGTCTATGGAGAGGTTGATGTGTTCAATTGCATATCGGCCGGGGGAATAGGAGTAGGAGACATCTTCAAAAGAGATCATTTTTTCCACATCCTCAAAAGGTCGGCTAGTGACCACGAAGTCAAGGGGCACTTCCCAGTCATTTTGTTGATTCCCAGCGCCTTCGTGACCTGAACTACTTTTGGGATGCCGATACCTATTGCCTCAGCCTCATCAGAGTATAGCACGTCCTCAGGTTTGCCCACGAGCACTAATCGCCCCTCATTGAGGATTGCGCATCTGTGGGCCATATGAGCAACCATTTCTAGCCTATGTTCCACAAGTATCATTGTTACCCCGGACTCCTCATTGAGCTTGAGAAGTGTGTTCAAGACTGACTGAGCACTTGCCGGGTCAAGGTTTGCTGTTGGCTCGTCGAGGACGAGTATCTTTGGTTTCATTGCAAGAAGGGCGGCGATTGCGACCTTTTGTTGCTCCCCGCCCGAGAGCTCTTCAGGGGATTTGTCCCTCAGGTGGGAGATCCCCACCATTGCCAGAGACTCCTCAACCCTCTTCCGGACCTCCTCCCTGGGAAGGGCCAAATTCTCTGGACCAAAAGCAACTTCACGTTCGACTGAAGTACAAAAGAGTTCATTCTCCGGATTCTGGAAGACAAGACCCACATGCTGGGCAATTTCGTAGACCGGGTGTTCTGTCGTGACGAGCCCGTCCACTATCACTTGTCCATTGAATTCGCCCCCGTAGGAGTTAGGTATCAAGCCATTGAGGCACCTGCATAAAGTGGTCTTGCCACACCCGCTTGGCCCTGTTAAAAGTATGAACTCGCCCTCCTCTACGGAAAGGTTAACATTGGTGAGGGTAGGTTTTGTCGATCCAGGGTAAGTATAAGATAGGGAGCGAACTTCAACAATTGGCAAGAGGACCACCAAGCAGGAAAGAGAATTGGTGTTTTTCTAATAAAGGTAGCTACTCATTTTTTGGTATCTATCTCCACTATTGACCCCCTTTGGATCTGCAGCTTACCAGCGAGCAGGTCTAAGATCCGTAGTATGAGTACGGCGGCAGACGCTTTGAGGTTGGCGCTTGCAGCTGTTGGATGCCCCCCTCCTTGCCCGGAGAATTCTTCAGACAGGGGCTGCATGATGTCCCTTGCGAGGTTAAGACCAGTCTGATTGTAGAAGTAATCCTGAGACCGCCCTGTAAGTCTCAGAGGGTCAACAGAATCGTTTATGACAAAAGCCAAATCTGCACCTAGGTCGGTGAGGGCACGGGCCACGGATGCCTCAAAAGCGCCAACATGGGTAAATCCTAATATCCAAGAAGATGCCCGGAAGATTCTGATGCGTGCTGCCCCCTTGAGCTTTGCCATCTTCTCTGAGGGGTCCTGATCAGCCGACAACAATTCGATTGCTAACTCGGGCTTCGCACCTTTTTTGATCAGCTTTGCCGCAGTCGTTATTGAGGAATTCGGGCGGACTAGAAAGCGTCTAGAGTCGTAGATTATGCCAACCAGTAGTGCATCAAGGGCTTCGGGCGTTAAATTTCGCTTCTTCAGTAAATCGTAGACGATTTCGCAGGCGGATGACGACTCGCGGACTATGGCAAGAGCTGCGCTGTTCATAGTTCGGGGATCAGGGAAGTGGTGGTCCAGCAATACAAAGGGGGTGCGATTATTAGCAACATGGGATTTTACTTGAGGTACCTGATCTAGAGAGGACGTGTCCACCAGCAAGAAGACTTCTGTCTCCTGCGGTATCTCATGGGAGGGTTCAATTTTCAGATAGTTTATGAGGCGGTGCGATGCGGTGTTTATTGAGTCAGGAGCGTATATTGTAACATGGGACTTGGGAATTGTAGAGGTTATGGAGGTCATGAGCGCGTACGCAGAACCGATGCAGTCTGGGTCAGCATTTGGATGGCAGACGATTGTGATGTATCTGAAAGCAGAGAGGTACCTCAAGAGGTCGGGCAAGTCACTTTCCTCTTACAATTTTGTCGATCGCCAATAGGGCGGCGTCGGCAGCCTCGTCTGCGAGCCTCTCCGGATCTACACCGCTGAGGGGCGAGAGGTCGATAAAAACGTCAACGCTGAAGAGGACCTCTTCCTCTTCATACTTCACCTGTATGTCCAAGGAGTTTATGAGGCGTTCATTGACTTTAGAGGTCACATATTTTCTGGCAGCACTCTCCCCGACTTCACATGCTTCCTTCACTAGTTCCAGCGGGAGAGGTTTCACTGCTATCACGATCCAGAGGCAGGGCCCGCGCCTGACATACTTACTTGTTCCATTATTATCTTTCTGAGTTCTTCAAGCTGCTGTTTCAGGCGCTGCTCCTGTTTCTCGATGGTCTTTATCCTAAGTTCGAGTTCCTCTTTCTTTTCGGTAAGTTCTGCCACGACCTTTGCTTTTTCGCTCCTGAATAGCAGCATGCCAACGGATTTGTATATGACTGCGTCATCAGGGAGGTTTGTACACTCTTGTAGAGCCTTGTCTACCTCTCTGGCTTCTACCTCGAACTGTTGTTTTCTGAGTAAGAGGGCTTTGTACTGCTCCTGTTGTTCTTGGAAGCGTACAAGTTGGTTCTGGATCTGAGGCGGGATCTGTTCCGACATAACTTTCACCTGTACTTAACCACATCTATATATTATATCTCTTGTCAAACATGAATGCGTCCAGAGATTATTTACGACTTGCCTTTTATTTGTTTTGGGACAGCTTCGACCAAGATTAATCGTTTCAGTCATTTCTCCTTCCAACGAAGGAGGTCGAGTGAGGTTGCGATCCAGCGGAGATAGGAGTTGAGGAGGGCCCTGAGACCAGCGATGGTCTTTGCCTCCATATCTAAGTATAGAACCCCGTTCTCACTCCTGATGGATACTCTTGAATGCTTGGACTTTGTTGTCTTTACTTCAGGTAAGAGGATCTTGTACAGGTTTTCTGCGATAACAGGATCCCCCGCATTGACAACTAGGGTTGAGGTGATGTAGCATTCAGCCACCGATAATCACCTATTAAGATTTTAGGTCCACAGAATAATCCTGTCTGGCTCTCTATAAAAAGGAGAGCAGCCCCAGTATCAGAGGGACGTTCAATGCGGAGATAGGTGCAAGGAGCCTTGGAGGGCGTGGTCGAGGGTAGGGCTTGTTTCATCAGCAAATATAGGTCCTTCAGCGAGTTGTCCTCAAGGGGAATCAGGACCAGCGGGCGCGCCCTAGTGGATTTTGGGTAGAGGTTCCAAATCTCTCTCCGAAGGGCAACCCCCTTAATGACCAAGTGCCCGTTTTTTGCTGGAGGGGGCTTGGAAACATCGTAGAGAGTTTTGGGTTTTGGACTGTCCTTGCTCTCCCTCGTTTACT
>CAZZJY010000102.1:0-2630 GCA_964654895.1 uncultured Nitrososphaerota archaeon | reverse complement strand
GGGGCAGGGAAGATCTGAAGCCCTGCTTCAGATGCTCCCCTCCAACCCTTCACCTTCACGATATCATAGAGCCAGGGTTGCACTCGGCTGTGGGGATCGACGGCTCCATGGAGTACGACGAGCTACTGGAGATGCTGCTATTTTATGCCTGCGCCACAGGGTTCAGGTGCACCTTCACGATTGGCGAGGGGGGTGTGAGATTCAATCTGAAAGAGGTCTGGCGGGACTCTAGGCTGGAGGCTTCGGCCTCTGTCCCGCTCTGGATGGAGGACGTCTCGTCAGTCACCGGCGATGTCGGCTCCAGCGAGAAGGAACTCATTTGGTCCGCAGAGAAGGTCCCTTTTGCCATAATGACTATGGCTGAGCTCTACCTGGCACTGAAGGCTTCTGAGGATCCTGAGGTGAAGGTGGTCTTCCTCGACAGGCCCCTCCATGGCACCTTCTCCCCCCTCGCCAGGGACGTCCGGACTATCCTGAAGAACAAGAGGTCCGCTTTACTGAACCTCGAGACCTCTCACGGTCGACCCAGCCTCCTCGACCTTGGGCTAGTCCTGGTGCTCGGCTGCGGAGGGGGCGCTTTTACACTGCCAAGTAGAAGGCGGTACCTCCCCTACATGCTGGTAAAGATACTGCTGGAGAATGATGAGGTCAGGGCAGGCGACTTAGCTAGGCGCCTCGGGCTTGAGGACGTCAAGATGCTTGAAAGGGTCGTGGGCTGGCTTGTGGAGAAGACTGGAGAAGAGTTCCTCGAGGGAGACCTCAGCGGGACCCTCAGGCTAAAGCCCCGCGTCAGGGACTTCTGGCCGAGGATGAAAGAATTGGCGCTAAGTGTGGTCCAACATGTATTCTTCTCCTCGGAGCACCCTCTAATCTTCGGCAGAGGCGAGGACTGGCTGACAGTCTGGGATCTGAATGCCGTGAACCTGATACTGATACAGATGCTGAGGGAGAGGTCCAGGGACGTCCTGTTCATAGGGATAGCGAAGGACACGACGGCCTCTGACTTCATAACTTGCGTGGTACCATATGCCATGGCAAGCGGGCTCGTCAAGGGCGGGGGGAGCCTTCCAGCCATAAGGCACGACAGGGCTTTTCTCACGATACTGAGCGGGGCCAACCCTGACATATGCTCGGCACCATGGAGGACGATCTCCTACGATACCTGCTTCACATCAATGGTTTACTCCGGGAAGATGAGTGCCGCTAGGAAGCGGGTCGCCATGGAGCGGCAGTTCGTGAAGGCTTACTTCCAACTCCGGGAGTTTCAGGGGGACAGGGAACTCCGTTCTCCCACATTCCTGTACGACAGGTTCTTCAGTCCCGAGTTTGACTCTGAGTTTGTGAGTGATCTGAAGGTGATGGAAGGGGACTCCGAGGTCACAGTTTCGCCTTACTGGGAGGGTGAAAGGAGCAACCCGCTTGACGATCTCATACTGGCTCTTCTCTCCGCCTCAGACAACCCTGAAGTGCTGGAGGTGATGGGTCACAACCAGCTCCTGTACCTGGCAGACAAGGCTGTGAAGGCTGAGATCAAGTTGATGAAGGACCTGTTGAGGTCTGTGGCTGAGCTGGAGCTGGGTCCCCTCTCGAGAAAGTACAAGCTGTTCACAATAGCGAGGAGGTTCAGGGATATAAGATCCGAGAAGGAGAGATCGAGATCAAGGTCGGGCGCAGCGCCAGCACCCGGAACTACAGGGAGTGCTGATAGGCTGGGAGGGTTTTAATCTTGATCAGGATCGTCATCATGAATTTGACTCTGAGTTTGATTCCCCTCAGAACTGTGTCTTTTTCCTTTCCTTCGAGTCTCATTTTTGGTCAGAATCCGCCTTTTATGAATCAATCTAATGGTTGGGGGCTCAAGTAAAATGGAGATATTCGACGATATAGGGGGAGAATTTGAGGGGAGGCTCAGGAGCTGCAGGATGGCTTACAGGACTGTGAAGGTCTCCGGGGAGGAACTCACCCTCAGTACTGGGGAGGCGACCATCGAGGCGAGGTTCTCCCTGAAGGTCCTCGACAGGCTCCACGAGCCTGCCTACATCGGGATAAAGAGGATGACGTCCAACGGCGAGACCTTCCTGGTCTACCAGACGACCGGCGTCAGCCCCGTCCACTTCCAGATGCTCGGGATGGGCATTAGCGTCCCGAAGGTGATAAGGCGTGAATTCCTGGAGACCATAGACCGCGGCTGGGGCGCCAGCGAGGAGACCTGGATCGACATACTGGCTGTGCCGACCGGCTACCGGATGGACATTGTGGGCGGTTACCCGCGGTTTGAGCGCTCAAACCTCACGCCGCTGGTGGGCGGGGAGGCAAAGATCCTCTCGAAGGAGGCCGTCAGGGCGTTTCTCTGCGTGGAAAAGGGCTCAGAGGTCGGCGAGATTAAGGGTCTCGGCATACCCCTCACAGTGAAGATGGACGAGATCGTGAAGTACCACTCCGGTCTCTTTGGTTTCACAGGGTGCGGTAAGTCAAACTTCACGTCCTACCTGGTCAGGCAGGCGGTCTCGTTCATGAATGGGATCTCCGTGGTCATCTTCGACGTCTCCGGCGAGTACCTGATACACCTCCTGGACCTGGAGCCCGAATTCGTATCAACAGAGACCTTTGACTCAGCAGACAAGATACTG
>CAZZJY010000101.1:0-5195 GCA_964654895.1 uncultured Nitrososphaerota archaeon | reverse complement strand
GATATAAAAAATTTTAAGTTCGGGGAGGATTACTATAGACTACTTATCATTATTCAAGTTGACAATTGTAATGGCATTTCCGTCAGCCATAGTTGTCCACTATCTCATGCCGTTGATTGTTTGGTTAAAAAATTATGACTTGCTCATAGTGGCTTTGGCGCTAACCTCTTACTACCTAGGATTTACAATTGGTACACATTATGGTCTTTGGTCAAAAGCAACATGGTCAAGAACAGCAGGCACCTTCATGACTGCACACGTAATCACCACATTGCTACTCGGAGCCTATGGCTACGGGTACATGGCACCAATTTTTTCTTTTCTGGTAGGTGCAACCACGGGTGGACTCCTCTCGTTGCCCTACTCTAAGGTAATGAATTTCCTAACGGCAACCATATTATCATTTTTTCCTCTCTTAGGAACTGTTCTAATGGATCTTTACGGTCCAGATTCGGTATTAGTTGCATCGGGAATGTTGGCTTTTGTCACTTCGATTTTATCGCTCATCTCCCTTAAAGTGATTGTGCCAAAGCCAAAGATGGCTGAAGGGGGCAGATCAAGGCTCCCATTAGATGGATGGGTCCTTGCAATTGGAATAAGCCTCGGGGGGACTATGGGAACAGTTTTAATACCAATAATAGCGGTTACTGCCGTGGGTGCCGATGTGATTAATGTTGGAATGACGATCACCATATCACTTTTAGCAATTCAATTAATTGCTTGGAGATTGCAAAAGCAGAGCGTGGTGTACAGGGGCATCGGTACCATAACGATATTGTCGGTCTTCTTTGTTTTTTTGATAATGGGTCTCGTGGATAACTTGATAGTTTTCCTTGCTTTATGGTTCTTGGCAATTGTAGACCTGAGTTACTGTAACTCCTTTTTGTTGGTCGCCAACAGAACCCTCAAGAAGTTTGACGAGAAGACCTTCAGTCTAGTCTCAAATGTTTTGTCAATTTTTGGACCCATGCTCGCCGTCTTAATTTGGGCAATGGGTGCTTACCAATTAATTTTTTACTTTAGTGCCTTTCTAATACTGGTTGGATGGATAGGCATGCGAAGGTTCTTGAAAGAGGTAAAGTAGATGGGGTTACTGGATCAAATTTTTGGTCCAAAGAACGCCACGATATTAATGATAGTTTTAGGAAAAATAGCCCAAAGGATGCCATTGACCCTTTGCTTGGCTTTCAGTGTGGCTCTTCTGACCTACACATTCATTTTTGCAGAGGCGATTGTTGGTGGGTTGTCGCTCGTGTTTATGTTGCTACTGACGTTTTTTTTGGCAGTAACCATGTCTTTTGCATTGGAATATGACAGTAGGGACGAACTTATGGTTTTAGTAAATCTAGGCGTCTCGCCTTCGGACATATTTAAACTTGGAATTATTAGGGTTTTGATCATTTCCTTGATCGGATACATTGTGGGGGTTTCAATTTCTCTATTGTGGCCACTCTCGACGATAAAGAATGTGATGTTGTTTTATTCGTTTTTAATGGCTGCAACCTTGGGGATTCTGCCCCCAATTTATTCATCACTTAGGTCTATGCGGGCGAGTCTTCTAGGTAGGATCGCCTTTAAGCCTTTGACAGAAAAAGAGGTACCAGTATTGTTGTTGCCCTCTGAACTGGAAGAGGTTAAAGACTTTGTCAAAGAGAGGTTGAAGGATCGCCAGGACCTCCTGATCATGGATTGCTATGTCCATGGGGCAGAACTCAACTTGGTTTGTAGGTATCTTGGAGACTTTGGGAGGGAGACCTTTGCCTGGCTCGCAACCCTAGGCGTAAATCCAGACGAAGCCCTTAGAAACGATGAGACGTTGCCGATGGTTAGGTTGAAGGTCAGCGTAGAAGAGGGAAGAAACCCTGTCATAGACTGCTGGGAAGGGGGTGACGGGAAGGGCAAAAAAAGATCAGCCATCTCCTTGAGCTTCCAAGCCCTTGTGCGTCAGCTGTTGATAGAGTATAAGGTTTACAAGGGCAAGCTCAGAGGTGGAGAGTAACATACTCAGCAAATTTGAATAAGATTGGGGGAAAGGTCGGTACAATTACCTATTCTAGTTATTTCTTCTTTGGTGTGACTCGTAACTGATGCTTTATTTTTATGTGCGGGGTCGTGACCTCCCTATTGGACAGACCTTGATGCATATGCCACAAATTGGTGCGGCGTAGGCTGATTGGTAGGTCCTTTGGGCAAACATGTGCTTGAACTTGTCCAATCTTGCAGCGCACTTCTGGTGATCAAAGATCTCCTCCCGAGTTGAAGGGTACGTCTCAAATTCTGAGTACTTTAAGGCTCCAGAAGGACACGATTCTACACACAGCCTGCAACTGCCACATTGGTTCTTCAAAGGTTTGCCAGGTTTTAGAGGTATATCGGTTAGCACTGTTCCCAGACGCAACCGGGGGCCATAGACAGGGTTTACCAGGAGGCCGTTGCGACCGATCCACCCGACCCCGGCGGCGCATGCAAAGGCTTTGTGAGAGGCGTGTCCAAGATTATTCAAAAGGTCTACCCTAAGCGAGGCAGGGATCACAAGAGCAGAATACCCATTCCCAATGATCCACCCGGATAATTTCAAGGTTATTGAATCAATCATTGCGTTGGCAGAGTGGTAAGCGTGGGCGTACAATATTCCAGGATCTTCGATTGTTATGCCCTCCACAGCCATGTTGGGAAGAGGGACCCCAATGGAAATGGCATACCTGTAATGGTTTAGCAGGACGCCTCCAAAAGTTGGAAGACCGCGTATCAGTGAGAGGTCTGCGACACCAGCCACACCAGCGCCTGAGGATCTTGCGAGGGAGAGGGCCTCCTCAGTATTTTTAGAATGGCTTTCCAAAGGGAGTTACCCCCAACAAGTCTGTTCGGAAAAGATTTATAATTTTGTTTAGCCCCGCTTTCATCGCCTATTTTGCTGAATGTGCCAATTTCTGTTATTAACTTAATTTGATTAAACTTAAATTAAATAACTTTTACCAGACGCCCGTTCATGAGGTTAAATATTTTGTCTGCTCCCTCGATTAGAGATTCCTCAAGTGTGGTGACTATGAAAAGCGATTGGGTCTCCTTCTGCTTCTTCTTTATAATGTTGGCTATTTTTTTCGAGCTCTCCAGGTCCAAATGGGCTGTTGGCTCATCAAGTATGACGATTGGCGGAGAACCTATAATTGTTTGGGCGAAGCATACACGCTCGAACTCGCCGCCGCTCAGTTGTGCTGGTTTGTGATCTACTCTAGCAGCTAGACCGACTTCTTCCAAAAGCTCCCTAGCAGATTTGATAGCCTTGTCCCTGTCCACGAAATTGAAGAGTAAAGGCAGGGCGACGTTCTCAAGTATTGTCAATTGGGGTATCAATACGGGGTCTTGTGGCTTGAAGCCAATTTTCTTCCTCCTGAACCAAGCAAGTTCGTAGGCACCGAGACGAGAAATTTCTACACCGTCTATGAAGACCGAGCCTGAAGTGGGACTCTCAAGCCCAGATATTATGCGGATCAATGTGGTCTTCCCGGCACCAGAAGGTCCAGCTATGACAACGATCCCCCTCTCTGGAAAATCAATTGTTAAAGAGTCTAACGCTACGATCTCCTTCCCTGCAACTTCATAGCGCTTGGAGACCGAGTCCACAAAGACCTTCGGTATAAGACATCCTCCAAAAAAAGGTTATTTGGCGGTTAAGCTCCTCACTATCCCAACCGCCTCAGACGCGTCCTTTCCCCAGCTGTCAGCACCTATGGATCTCGCGTATTCCATTGTTGTCGGAGCCCCGCCTATCATGATCTTGACCTTGTCCCTGTAACCTTCGCTCACGAGGAGTTCAACCACCTTCTTCATGCCGGGCATGGTGGTGGTCATAAGGGCTGACATCCCTATGACCTCGGCTCCGTGCTCCTTGACAGCCTTCACGAACTCCTGCAGCGGGACATCCTTGCCCAAGTCGATGACCCTGAACCCGGCGCTGTCCAGCATTATCTTGACCAGGTTCTTTCCGATGTCGTGTATGTCCCCCTCCACAACCCCGAGCACCACTGTTATGGGCTTCGCTGTCCTGTCCACTTTGATGTGAGGCTTGAGTATCTCAACAGCCATATTCATGGCGCTCGCAGAGAGGAGGACTTCAGGGACATAGTACTCACCCTTCTCGTATAGCTCGCTGACAACCTTCATTCCCTCGGCTAGCCCCTTCATTATTGCCTCGTATGCGTCTATGTTGTTCTTGATGGCCTCTTCAGCCCACCTCTTGGCACCCTCCTCGTCCCCATCAACAACACACTTTGCAAGGTTCTTGAATATCTCCTCTTTATCCATATCCACACCTCCCTACTGGTAAACACCATACTTTTTGACAGATTCTACCATGGCTGAGATATTCTCCGGAGGCACCGCTGCAGGAACTATGCACCCGGAGGCCAACACAAACCCCCCATCAGCCATAGCCTTCTCCAACGCCACCTTGCACTCTTCCTCAACATCCTTCGGCGTCTTTTGGAGTAGTGTTACCCCTGGGCTGATGTTGCCCATTATGCAAACTCGGTTTCCAATGAGCGATTTTGCTCTTGCAAGGTCGACCTTCTCATCTACGCTTATCGCATCCGTGCCTGTATTCGCCATAACCTCTAGTCGGTCGTTCACGTTTCCGCAAATGTGCAGGAAGACCTTTGCACCCATCCTCTTTATCGCGCGTATTTCCCTCCTTAGATAAGGAAATACGAACTCTTCGAATGCCTTCTTCGAGATCATGTCCCCAGATGATGTCGGATCAGAAACCCATATTAGGTCGGCACCTGCTTCAACTACAGCCTCGGCATAAACTATCAGACTCTCTGTCGCTATGTCAATAAGTTCCTTAAGCTGGTCAGGGTTCTTCTTCATGTCAAGCAAGGCCCTCTCCGTCCCGCGCATCATGCATGTGTGCCTCCAGCAGGCTTGCACGTAGCCCATCACAGGTATTGTCCCGCCAACAGCCTCCTTCATCCGAGAGATCCCCATGAGGATAAGAGGAAGACGACCATCCTTCCTTGGATGTGGTATCTTTAGCTTAGGGAGATCTTTAGAGTAGTCATTTACCGCTGGGACGTCCACAGAGGGGGGCGCGTCAACAGGTATCTTGAGCACACTGCCCATGGCCTCAGACTCGGCATGCACCGCCAATAGATCCAAAACCATGTCATAGCCGAACTTTCTTATAGCGTAAAGTT
>CAZZJY010000100.1:0-2548 GCA_964654895.1 uncultured Nitrososphaerota archaeon | reverse complement strand
GATATAAATTTTCATGGGTGTCTCTAGCTATATTAAGAAGGGCAATAATCGCTCAGAATTAATATGACCTGCTTGGGATGACTTGAAGGCGTATGCGATAGCCCCTTAACTTTGATAAAGTTATTTTGGCTGTATCGGGAGAGATAATAAGGGAGTTTGTAATTAGGCATTCTTGGGGCGTGAGCAATAAAATACACATTAAATGAAGACCCCGTGATGAGATTTGCGAATGCTTTACATTGAATCTTGACAATTTTGTTATATGTTTCGGGGATCTAGGTTGATGATCAGTCCTCGCCTACAATTGCAATTTCCCGATCCTTGGTGGCTACCACAGCCAGGGTCAACAGGGTTAGCGCAGCAGACATCATTCCGGTGTATTGCGTGAGAGCGGATAGATCGACGGTCTGGGTAAAGATTTTGAATTCATAATTTAGAAGGTCACCTTCGGTGATCTTGTAGCTTCCCCCTTGGAGGAAGATTTTGAGGGCGCGAGTTGTGAGGCTGCCTTCCCCATGAGCCAAGAACCCATCGGCATCATAAAATCCATTGAAGAAAATTATGGTGGTGGACACATTAAAGGTGATCACCATCGAGCCAAGCTTGAGCCTTAATGGCAAGTCCGTCGTCCATCCAACGAGTTTCAACTCTCTGCTGGTAGTGTTGTATAGCAGGCCGGCGGCGCTTAATCTGTTTAGCAGTGTCCTAGTCTTGTCAAGAGGGATCGCAGGTAGCTGTGACTCGAGATCTGGGAGCCTAATGCCGACGTAGTCGCTATAGGGTAAACCCTGGCATGTGTACTGGACTGTGACAGATTTAACCTTTCCCTGGTCCACTGGATAGAGCGAGGTGTATGCGGCACATACCAGCAGTAAAAACAACAGTGTGGAAAAGAGAGTTTTTGTAAATTTGCCTAGACCTCTGGTCCTACGAGGCCCAAATCTTATGTATGAGGTGAATGCGATACGGCTCAACACCCTCAGCTGGGCGATCCTTTCCCTGTCTGCAAGCAGGTAAATAAGTAACACACCTGCCACGAGTCCACCGGCGTGTGCGAATACTGCGGTGCCGCCTGCCGCCTTAGCGAAGCCGTAAATTACTTGGGTTGCGAACCAGAACAGGATGTAATATGACGCTTTTATCCAGAAGACCCAAGGGAAGAAGAATACCGGCAGAATCATGAGGAGAGAGGTACCGGGATATAGCATGAGGTAGGCGCCTAGTATGCCACTTATGGCGCCTGATGCGCCTATAGCGGGTATCGAGTATGATGTCGGACCTTCAATGAAGCCGAAGGCGGTGTGGAAGAGAGATGCCATTATGCCAGATGCAAGGTATAGAGCTAAGAATCGGTATTTCCCCAAAGAGCTCTCTACAGACCTTCCAAATATAAAGAGAAAGTACATGTTGAAGAGTATGTGAAAAAGATCCGCGTGGAGGAACATCGATGTGAATATCCGATACCACTGAGAAGGATTCGGCATCAACAGTGGAACAAATCCACCGATGCTCAACCAGTAGTCCCCTATCCCAAGGAATGAGTTTTCAAAAGAGGAGATCCCGTACACCAAGAGGTTGGTAGCTATCAGTAAAATTGTCGTTCCATAGGCTCTTGGGCGAATCGGACCGCCCTCAGGAATGGGAACTCCTAAACCCATTTTTATCTTGTGTTGACTGATTTCTCCTTGGTTTAACTCTCCCGGCGGGAAGTCCCCGTCCGGGAGGGTGGGGATGAGAGCCATAAACCATATATCCCTTCTTTCTGCTTTATCTTTTTCCAGATGCGGGGATGGGGCAGCCCTGATCCGCCTGCCGAGACGAAGCCTCTACTGGTAGAGATACCAGCAAGCCTCGTCGTTGAAGCAGGAAGCCCAGACCCTTTAGGGGTTGGGCAGCTCACATGGAGCGTTAAACTTTAAAACCACTTTTATGTAATAACTTCTATCTAACTGGGGGTCTCAAGACTGCAAAACAAAGGCTCTGTGGTTGATCGCCTGAGGAAGTACATCAAGAGCACAGTCGAGGTCCACCTCCTAGATGGTCAGGTCATCAAGGGAAAGCTAGTTCAGGTAGATGAAGACCTAATGAACATTTTCTTGGAAGACTGTGTCGATATAGATGGGCGCCCATCTCCGGCAACTGTAATCATGGGCGGGTCCATCTCTCACGTCAGCATCCTCTCGCTCCCCGCGGAGGACTCTCTCGAGGACAAGGTCTTCCAGCTGATCCTAAACAACAAAGACATCTCCATCACAGAGATCGCAAAGATCCTAAATACAAAACCGAGCTGCGTTAAATCCGCCATACGCCGTCTAATGAAAAAAGGCCTCATATCAAAAAACGAGTCGAGGAGAACCAGTCCGGAACAAAAGTGATATCTTTCAGCTTACTTTATTATTTAGTGGCAGGCGATGACGAAAAGTCCCAAAGATGCCAAGATGATTGGGATCTTGAGTTTGGAGCCTGCCTTTAAAGTGATTTGTTGAGCCGAACCTTTTAAATATCTCCACCACAGATTTTTTCAAGGTTGCGGCCGTAGTCTAGCCTG
>CAZZJY010000099.1:0-2763 GCA_964654895.1 uncultured Nitrososphaerota archaeon | reverse complement strand
CGTCTTTCCACCCTCCCCCCCGATTCCTTGCAGGAGCGCCCGAGACCACGTGGTGGTGCCCATGATAGCTGCTGGTCTAGCCCCCAAGGAGAGGAGGGCTCGGGCTGAGGAGCTGCTTGCCCTAGTTGGTCTCAAGGGATTTGAGAGGAACAGACCAAAAGAGTTGAGCGGCGGTCAGCAGCAAAGAGTTGCCATAGCAAGGGCGCTCGCAAACGATCCACAGATAATCTTGGCAGACGAGCCCACTGGAAACCTAGAATCCCAGTCAGCTGACGAAGATGTAGAGATTTTACACAACTTAAATAAGAGAGGCGTGACTATTATAATGGTCACTCATAACCTCAACCTCATAAAGTATAGTCACAGAGTCCTATGGATGAAAGATGGTTTGGTTGAAAAAGAGGTAGAGCAAAATGTCAAATAGCAATGAAAAACGATTTAATTCAAAGACGGTCCTATCAATTTTGTTAGCCTTGTTGGTGTCTCTTTCTCTGAGTAATGTTCAGGCTGTCATTTCGGCTCCCCCTAACCTCAATGTTAGCATAGACAGAGCGACACTAACGGCGGGCACCAACAACCGGTTATACCTGACGGTGAAGAATGTCGGAGACACAACGGCCTTACAGATATGGGTGAGCCTCTCCCTTCCAGCCTCCGCTACTGGTGGGGCGCTTATGATCCTCAATGGAAGCGACGGGCGTTGGTACATCGACAGCCTAGCATCCTCAGAATCACAGTCCATCCCTGTGACCATATATGTGAGCCCGAGTGCGGCAGGTAGCGCGTACCAACTTACAGTGACTTTGAGCTACCAGTACTATGGTTCTAGAACGGAGACCAGGTTTATAGGCGTCTATGTTCCGCCCTTGGAAGTCCAGGGGGCTCTTCTCTCCGCCTCCATATACCCATATGAGGTTGTTTTTGGAAAGAACAATGACCTTCTGCTGAAGATCAAAAACGTTGGCGATGCTGATGCCAAACAAGTTTCTGTTGCTATCACTATGCCTGGTGCGGCCTCCGGCGCATCCCCACTATCATTGATAGGAAGCGACGGCAAGTGGAATCTCGAATCGATAGGACCCGGGGAGGAAGCTACGATACCCTTAACGCTCTATACCTCGGCTTCTTCCGCCGGTCAGACATACCAGTTGCCCGTAACACTCTCATACTCAGACTATATCCGATCAAAGTCCGAGACAAGATACCTGACGGTGGTTGTTCCTTTCAGCACGTCGCCATCAGTAAATTTCGAGGTAGGCGTCACCCCGCAGGATCTAAAGGCAGGAGAGGTGAACAAGCTTCGCATCCAGCTCTATAACAAGGGAGACAGCGACGCCACATACGTCCAAGTCGTATTGAATATGCCGCCCTCCACCGCCACCGGATTGCCGTTAGTCCTTCAGGGATCTGACGGCCGCTGGCTGATAGACAAGATCGCCTCGGGGGAGGCTGTCACTTTGGAGGCTGATGTTTATGTCAGTCCATCGGCGTCGGGCGTCGCTTATCAGTCATCACTCACAATGAGCTATTATGATTCTTTGTCTAGGAGCAGGCAGGATACGCGGTACATATCACTCAACGTCCCTGCTGTTTATTCACCGCTGGCGGTAATTGATGTGAGCGTAAATAAAAACGAGCTTAGATCAGGAGAGATAAATGAGCTGGACCTGACGATTAAGAATGAGGGCGATGGAACTGCGAGCTCCTTGGCTGTATCTCTCACAATTCCGGGCTCACAGAGTTTGACCACATCCATGGCACTGCTGGGAAGTGATGGGAGTTGGTATCTGGGGGAATTACGCCCAGGGGAGAGCGTCGTGATGCCCTTAAAGATCTTTGTCTCCCCCACAGCCTCGGGGACGCTCACAACCTTCACCGTGTCGACGTCCTACACGGATGCAAATTTGAGGGGCAAGCAGCAGGTCAACTACCTGGGTATGATAGTGAGGGGCGTTGTCGATCTTGTGGTTCTTGACACCTCAACATTCCCGTCTCAGATCACGCTTGGAAAGCCCTTCTCAATAACAGTCAGCCTCATCAACCTCGGGACCACCACCGCACAGAGCGTCTTGATCTCTCCCAGCGCAAACCAGGGCCTCCAGCCGGCGGGCTACGATAAGGTCTTTCTGGGAGACCTGGCGGTCAACGTACCATCGTCTTTCACACTAACGTACTCTGCCACGAATATTACGACTGGCAAGTATGTGCTAAATTTGGAGTACACATACAGAGACAACCTTGGTCAGAAACTTAAGGGCACGCTCAGCGTTCCCGTGAACATCGTAGTTGGCACCACCAATGCGAGTTCGACCAGTGCCCCCTCCGGGATCGCCCCCGCGAGTGTTTTTAGCCCCCCATACATAGCGATTGTATTGGTTGTTGTGGCAATCGCAGCAGCGTTCGTATATTTCAGGAAGCGCAGGTCTTGAATATGCGACCGACTGACATATTGAAGTGGGGATTAAGGGGGATACGCGAGAGGAAGCTTAGGGCTGCCCTAACCATACTAGGGATAATGGTGGGGACTGCAGCGGTGATCGCCTTGGTCTCCCAGACTGAGGGGATCCAGTCCAGCATACTGGACCAGATGAACAAGCTGGGTCCGAGCACGATAAGCCTGAGACCGGCAGCCGGTACGGTGATACTGACTGAGAAGGATGTAAATAGGATTCTGCAGATACCAAATGTAGAACTAGTGATACCTGTTGTGACCTCGAGCGTGAGGCTATACGGAACGCAGTCCTCAAGAACCGTTCAACTTGT
>CAZZJY010000098.1:0-6001 GCA_964654895.1 uncultured Nitrososphaerota archaeon | reverse complement strand
AACGGGAGCTCGCTTTAAAAAATTTATCTTTTTGGGGACAAGTTATCTTGTTGGGCAAGAGAAATAATGACCATTCTTGCCCCTTCATAAGAGGCGCCCTTCTCAGGGAGGATGCTCCCGCCGCGAGAGTTAAATATACGCTCGATAAAGAATTCAACGCCGCCGGGGTGGCTTAGCCTGGCTAAAGCGCCGGACTCATAATCAATCAAAGGGACAAGGCGCTTTGTGACGGGAAATCCGGAGATCGCGGGTTCGAGTCCCGCCCCCGGCACTTATCCTGACCCCATAAAAAATTGAAATTAAGGGTCTCATTCAAATCAACACGCCTCAGAACTGGCTAAGGTACGCAACAATTTTTGCCCTTCGGAAGGGAACCCTCCGTACCTGTCCCTCAACAACCTTCTCAGAACCTTCCAGCCCGACATCTTCGGCAAACTATCGACGAAAAATATCTGCCTTGGTACCTTGTAACTCGCCATTTTCCCCCTGCAGAACTCCGCTATCTCTTCGGCAGTAATCTTTGCTCCTGACTTCAAGACAATGGCCGCCGCTGGCACCTCCCCCTTGACTTCGTCATACTTGGCAAAGACCGCCGCCTCGGCTATCTTTGGGTGTTTCATGAGAACGTTCTCCACCTCGGCAGGGTATATCTTCCATCCCGACATGATTATGACATCCTTCTTCCTTGAAGTGATGTAGAGCACACCGTCCTCATCAACGTACCCCAAGTCGCCTGTCAGGAACCATCCCCCAAGAAGGAATGACTGCTTGGTCTCTTCCTCCTTCTCCCTCCTCCAGTAACCCTTGCAGACGCCAGGTCCCCTCAGCGCGACCTCCCCTACTTGTCCAGGTCCCAGCTCCTTGCCTGGGTCATTCTCGTCCACAATTTTGACCTCTGAGAAGCCCACCGGCACGCCAACGCTCCTGAACCCTTTTGATAGGTCCTGCCTCCCTGCAGGCACCGCCGTCCCCGTTCCCAGGACAACGGTCTCAGAGAGCCCGTAGGCGTTGACCACGCTGATGCGTGGGTACCTCTCTGAGAACCTCCTCCAGACCTCCTCAGGGGTTGGCGCTCCTCCCGTTATTATACACCTCACGCTGGATAGACACTCCTCTGCGCCTTCTGGCGCGTTCGCCAAGGCGTATATGACTGGGGGCATGCCCGAGATCACAGTCGCCCTGTATTCCCTTGCAAGCCTCAGGTACTCCTCCAGGTTGTATCGCTCCATCAATACGAAGGTCGCCCCGTACCTTATACTCGTTATCCCCCAGCTCACCCCGATGTGGAAGCTGGGGTAGAAACCCAGGTAAACGTCCTCCTCAGTCAGCCCTAAAGCCCACCTCTCAGCCTCGACAGCTGCCATCCAATTGCCATGCGTGAGCATCGCGCCCTTGGGCCTCCCCGTGGTCCCTGAGGTGTACTGTATTTGGCACACGCTCTCGATGGAGCAATCCTCGGGGCTGGTTACTGGAGGGGACCTAATCAGATCGTCGTAACTCACCCTCCCGCAACCCCCGCCCAAAGATATGAGGGAGACCCCATCCAGTCCCAGTTCAAGATTTGATATCAGATCGCAAACCGGCTCCAGCGCGATTATGGCTCTCGGCTCGGAGTCCTTTATCAGGTATGCGAACTCCTCTGCCTTGAAATCGGGGTTTGCCGGCACAGCCACAGCACCGATCCGCCACGCGGCAAAGTAGCTGATGATGGTCTCCGGAGCGTTCCCGGAGCTGATGAGCGCCCTGTCCCCCTTGTTCACCCCTATCCGCTTCAACCCTCCAGCTAACCTGTTCACCCTTTCCAGTAGGGACCCATAAGATATGACCTCGCCACTCTTTGGGAATATGATCGCCGGCTTTTCCTTGTAATAGAGCGCGTTTGCCTCAAGGAACGATGTGAAGTTCACCATTGGTCACTTCGCCCCCAGCAGCTTCAAGACTTCATTGTGTGGCTTTGGCGTGAGCAAGCTAACCACAAAGAAGAGCGGGAGTGAGACTGCAAGCGCAGGAATCACAGGGTAAACCCAGGTTACCTTGTAGAGGAATTTGTACCACAGCAGGCCCACCGCAAGCCCTGAGATCATGGATGCTATCGCCCCGTGCTTGGTCGCGCCCTTCCAGTATAGCCCGATGGTCACCGGTCCGAAGAAGCAGACAAATATTGTACCAAAGGCTGCCCCTACAATCTCTACTATTATGTCCGTCTGGTAGAGCGTCAGCCCCAGCGATACCGCCGCAAAGAGTATGGGCGAGACCTTGGCTATTAAAAGAAGCTTCCTCTCATCCAGCTTAGGCGCGATGGGCTGTGCAATATCCCTTACGAGCGCGCCCGAGAGCACGAGAAGAGTCACCGCCAATGTTGACATGGATGCGGCCACGGGGGCTGCGAGCACAAGCCCGCGGAGACCCGGGGGGATTAGCATGTTGATCGCCTTCGGTATCACCCAGTCAGTGTCCTTCATCAAAGCCATCACCTCGCCGCTTGAGAGCTGGGGGTCGAGTATCAAGTGGCAGAACGCCCCGAGAGAAAAGACCATTATGGCGTAGGCAGCCACGGCGATGGAACCTATAGCCCTCCCCCTGCTAATCACCTTGGCGTCCTTGGCTGCGTAGAACTGCATGAGGAGCGTTGGCAAAGCCACTTGGGCTAAGCTTATGGAGAATGTTATGCTCATTATCAGTGATGGCACCATCCCCGCCGCCATGGCTGGCTGTGGTCCCATGCCGTCAAGTCTGAGCCACATAGACCCGGGCATCCTGTCCATTACATTCATGTTCTGCAGGCTCTCAAGCCCGCTGATGGGGCCGCCAACGGCAGACATTATGGCGTAGAAGGTTATGAAAGCCGCGAGGAGCATCAATACCCCGAGCAACAGATTGTTCAGCGCGGCTGCTTTGAGACCTCCGATGCACACATACACTATAACTGGGAGGGCAAGCAGGACCAGCGCCAGCTCAAAATTAACATTGAGCACCGTTGCCAGTATCACAGCCCCGCCCTTGTATACGCTTGTCAGGTAAAGCGTGAAGAGCAGAAGAATAACAGAGGCTGATATGATCTTCGCGCCCCTGCTCTGGTACCTGTGCTCTATGAAGTCAGGGACGCTTATTATGTTTGTCTTCGAAGAGTACCTGAACAGCCTCTCCGCCACGAGGGTCCACATCAATACGACCCCTATTATGTGCCAGGCTGTGAGCCATGCCCCGAAACCTAAGTTGAATAGGTATGTCGTTCCGCCTGCCAAAAATGAAGCTGCGCTAAAGTATGTCGCCATTATGGAGAAAGCCAAGACCCATGGGCCCAGCCCCCTCCCAGCGAGGAAATATCCCGTCATTGAGCGGCTGACCCTGTACCCTCTTACGCCTATCGCCGTCACCACTGTGATCATGGCCAAGATTATCAGTACATCAACTGTGGCGAGATCCATCCCTCACTCGCACCTCGCCTTGAAAGCGCTGTATACCAGTCCAATTACTAGGGCAATTAGGGCGAGAATATACCCGCCCAGAATCGCGGGATCAAGTTCTACCATAGGAGACACACCAGAACCTAAATGTTTAAAAAGGATATTTATAAATCATTTGTGTACTGAAATGTACATAAGTGTGTACTGCAAGGTGTTAACGGGGGTCTCATTATACATTATGACTTGGTTTCAATTCGACAATTTAGCCCGCTCAATAGCATGTCTCGGGTAGATCTTGCGCTCTAACTTCTCTACGCCCCTCTCGCCTCCGATGTACGCCGCGTTGGCCAAGTTTACAAAGAGCCCGACCTCCACTACGCCAGGGATCCTCTTCAGCTCAAACTCTAGGGCCCTGGGATCTTCTATGGGGCCGAAATTTATGTCCATAATGAAGTTCCCGTTGTCGGTCACCAGCGGGCCATCCTTCCTGTCCCCGCCGTCCCTGAGCCTTGGCTCCCCGCCGAGCACCTTGACCATATCGGCTACCCTCCTCCATGCCATGGGTATTACCTCGATGGGCACAGGCGCCTTAGAACCCAGCCTCTCAACGAGCTTGCTCTCGTCCGCTATCACAACAAACCTCTTCGCTGCGGAGTCAACTATCTTCTCCCTTGTAAGCGCCGCCCCTCCACCCTTTATCAGGTTGAGCCCCCTGTCGATCTCATCCGCGCCGTCAGCGGCAAGGTCGAGCGTCGGGTACTCCTCTAAAGTCGTGAGCCTTATCCCTCTCTCGATGGCCAGGTGGGCGGACTGGTAGGAAGTGGGCACACACATCAACCTCAACCCCTCATTTCTGACCCTCTCCGCGAGCATCTCGATGAATATCGCGACCGTAGAACCTGTTCCTATGCCCAGAACCTGCCCGTCCTTGACTTCTGAGAGCGCCGCTTGGGCAGCCCTCCTTTTTCCCTCTATCAAAGTATCACCGATATTAGTGAACTTCATCGGATAATTAAGCTTTGACTTTGAATTTTTCAAAAGGACTCAACCCTGAAAAAAGTAAGACCCAAAGTAAATTATTGGGGTCATTCTTCAAAGAGGACATTCTTCCCAGCAGCGGTGGCGCTCAAAGTAAACCCTTTTTTGTCCCCCTGTTTAGAGAGCAACCCATCCTTTACCAGCCTCGTAACTCTATTTCTGATTGTAAATTCTGGGAAATCCAGCTCTTTGCGTATGTCTCTAATTGTCTTTGCACCCTTAGAAACCGATTGCAATATCCCGACGTCTATGCAATGCCTCAAAATGTGTTTGTATATCGGTATTGTAATCCCCTCCCTCCTCTGAAGGATTTCAAGGTTATCCAAAATGATGAAACAGAAGTGCCTTTTCACAAGCGCCTCCTCTTCAAGGCACCTTCCTAGCACCAAATTCCAGTCCAACCTTGCCCGCCTCACTATACTGCTCATATCCTCAATATCCCCCTCTCTTTCTGTTATAGACTTGAGTAGGAACACGTCCTCTAGGCTCAGAAGACGCAGCTCCAACTTTCCAAAGACCTTTCTTTCAGCAGAGTTCTTCATCCCATCGGTCAATACTAAGGCACCGCAAACAGTTTTGGTGAAGATATCAAATCTCGGCAGTCCAGGGGCGGTTAGTATAACGCTCGGATTAAGCCTGCGATCTTCCGGGGTAACTTCGTAGTCTGCCATAGGCTTGAAACCCATTCCAACGAGCACTTCCCTCAACCTGTAAAGAGTTTTCTCGTCCTCAACAAATATGTCCAGGTCTTTTGTCGCGTTCTTCAAGCCGCGTATGAGTAAATTCGCACCACCGAACAGATATGCCCTTATGGGCTTATCCAGTTTTTCCCCGATCTCGTGCAAAAGTGCTATACTCTTCTCATACCCTGGGGGGAGAGTGGGTTGCATTCCATACACCGATGCCTTCTCTTTGAACTCAACCCACGGGAGAAACTTCTCGCCGCCATCCGGTAACAGCCCTCTGATGTAATTTTGGAGGTCCAAAAATAATGAGATTATGCCATATCTGTTAGCCAGATTCTTAACTTTCGCTGAATCCATCTTGTCTCTGTTTCTTAGGTAGAAGATTGCACACATCGTGCGTTCCGACTTGTTCTCTGCTGCCATCAGGGCATGGACAAAGCACTCTTCTACAGAGATCTCCTTCTCGGGCTCAAAATAGTATTCATAGGGGGAAAAGTACTCAATGCCGTACATTGGAAACAAGGAAAACGCCGTCCTGCTGCCCTTTACCTTCCGCCCGGCTGAGACTCTCTTCAGGATCACCCCGTTGCCGGAATATAAAATGGTCGCCTCCGTCTCAGCCGAAGATAGTTTCCGTTCAAATTCGACAACCCGGAGAAACTCTCTGAGTTTCTCGTCTTCTGCTAAAACGTAATGCCCCCCTACCTTTCTGACCGCACCGATCGCCATTAGTTTTCTGATTGTTTTGTGGATTGTTGACTGCGCAAGACCCGTCCTTTTCTGTATCTCTTTTATGTTGGGGCTCTCAGACAGAGCCAGCAATAAATTTTCACTGACGCCCCCCAAGAGTGACGAGATATCATATTGATG
>CAZZJY010000097.1:0-2796 GCA_964654895.1 uncultured Nitrososphaerota archaeon | reverse complement strand
AGAGAGTTTTGTGAATTTCATGCGGAGGCTATCAAAAGGGTTAAGGAGCACTTCGAGGTCTGGAAGCAGAGGAAGAGCGTATGTTGGAGGGATTACCTGAGGGAGATCATGAAAAACGAGAAGGCAGGCGTTTGGGTAAAGGAGGCAGCGGAGCATCTCATCAGAGAGAGTCGATGAGAGATCTTAGGAGAGCGCTCTTCTCCGAGAGCCTGGCTGAGAGCGTTTCTACATGACTCTGATTCTTCTTAAGCAGCTCCCTCCTCGCAGAGATCATGCGCTCGATCTCCTTTGAGGCAGGGCCACCAATGGTGGACCTTACGTTGATGTTGAACGCGGGATCTGTTGCGCTTAAAACGAGTTGGATCTCAAGTTTTTTGCCCGTTTTTTTCGATATGAGGTCGGCAACCTTCTCAGGGGGCGCCTCTGAGAGGGAAGACGGATAGAGCTCCTTGGTTATCTCGCCCACAACGCGGTGCGCTGTTCTGAATGGCAACCCCAGATGCCTTACGAGCATATCGGCGAGCTCGGTGGCAACCGACGACCCCTTCACCGCTGAGGACCTCATGCGTTCTTCATTAAACTGCATCTTTGCAATCAGGTCGGCGAGGATCTTCAAAGATTTCTTGGAGACTTCACATGCGTTCCAGAGGTGTGGAGTCAATTCCTGCATGTCCAGGTTATAGGCAAGGGGGAGTGATTTCATTATAGTCACCATAGAGACCAGATCGCCTAGGATATCCCCGCATTTCGCTCTAAGGACCTCGGCGGTAACCGGGTTTTTCTTCTGCGGCATAATGCTGCTGGTTGAGGAGTGGTCATCTGGCAAATTGACGTAGCCAAATTCATTCGATGCCCATATTATAATCTCCTCTGCAATTCTGCTAACATCCACCATCATTATTGTCAAGGCGGAGACGGTCTCTAGGGAGAAGTCCCTCGTTGAGACAGCATCAAGGGTATTCTCTATTATTCCTTCAAACCCTAGGTATTCGGCAAGTTTCAGGCGATCTATGGGAAAGCCGGTTCCCGCAAGGGCAGCTGCTCCCATAGGGGATAGATTCACACGTTTGTAACAGGATAGCAGACGTGCCAAGTGCCTGTCAAACATGTCAAAATATGCAAGCAAGTAGTGTGAGAGGGATATTGGCTGCGCGTGCTGTAGGTGAGTGTAGCCAGGCATTACGGCGTTCGCGTGGGCCTCACTTTTTCTAAGTAGGGCTTGCTGAAGTTCTATCAGGCTCATGCAAATATCTATTATCAATCTTCTGAGGCGCATTCGGAGGGCTGCGGCTACCTGATCGTTCCTGCTCTTCCCCGTGTGGATCTTCCCACCTAGTTCTTCACCTAACTTTCTAATGAGCTCGCTCTCAACCACCATGTGGATGTCTTCCATGTCTGGAGGGATCTCCGAGATCTTGATCTCTCTGAGCGCCCTCGCCAGGAGCCTCCCGTCTCCCCGACCGATTATCCCAGCTTGGACTAGGCAGAGGGTGTGTGCTAAATTTATCTCCACGACTTCGTCCGCTATGTAAATGTCGTGTCTAGAAGAGGAGGTGAAGTCAGCAACATCTGGCGCTAAGTCGCCTGAAAGGCGTCCGCCTCTTGTTATCTTCAAGGGCTCTCACTTTTTCTGGACATCACTTTTCTGGACACTACTGTCTGAAGACCCCAGAGTGGCACGAACCCCCTCGAGAGGGACTGATCGAAGGTCGAAGATGAGTCGTAAGTTGCGGTCTTGAAGTCATACACAGAGTAAGGGGACTCCCTTCCAGTCACCATTGCATATCCTTTATAGAGGCGCAGCCTGACCCGACCCTCCACGCGTTCGTTGGTCTTGTTTATAAACGCCTCCAAATCTTCCCTCAAGGGATCCTCCCAAAGACCTGCGTATACCAAGAAGGTCCACTTATCGTCCACGAGTCTCTTGAAGGAGAGTTCCCTCCTGTTCAGTACCAGTTTCTCCAAGTCCTTGTGAGCTTCTATTATGGTCACCGCAGCGGGGCATTCGTAGGTCTCCCTCGATTTAATGCCCACGATCCTGTCTTCCATGTGGTCTATCCTTCCGATCCCATTCAAACCGGCAACCTTGTTGACGTGCTGTATCAAGGAGATTGGATCCATTGACTTCCCGTCTACTTTGACTGGGACCCCGCCCTTGAAGGTTATCTCAAGGAATGTCGGCTCGTTTGGAGACCTCTCTGGCGCAGTGGTCCACTCCCATACATCATCTTCCGGAGCGTTCCAAGGATTCTCTAATGGTCCGCTCTCTATTGATCTTCCCCAAAGGTTCTGGTCTATACTGTACTTCTTCGCAGCTTTAGAGACGGGGATCCCATGCTTGTTAGCATATTCAATCTCCTGATCCCTACTCATGCCCCAGTCCCTAGTGGGAGCCAGCACCGTCAGGGATGGATCTAGAGCCTTCGCAGAGATCTCGATCCTGAGCTGATCGTTGCCCTTACCTGTGCAACCGTGTGCGACGGCGTCCGCGCCCTCGCGGTGTGCAATTTCAACCAATTTCTTTGCAATCAGCGGTCTGCCCAAGGCTGTGGAGACAGGGTATTTCTCTTCGTACATGGCATTGGCTTTTATGGCTGGAAAGATGTAGTCCCTCGCAAACTCCTCTTTCGCGTCAATTGTGTAGTGTTTGACTGCGCCTACCCTGTAGGCTTTTTCTTCTATGCTCTTAAAATCCTCTTGTTGACCGAGATCCACGGTTAGTGTGACTATTTCGGCATTGTACTTCTCGTGCAGCCATTTTATGGCGACAGAAGTATCAAGACCCCCAGAATAGGC
>CAZZJY010000096.1:0-6500 GCA_964654895.1 uncultured Nitrososphaerota archaeon | reverse complement strand
CCTTGCGTCTGTGTCGCCCTGGTTGCCTCTCCCGTGAGCGCTAGTCGGTATGAGCGCTCGTCCAGCTTTTTGGAGTAAAGCTGGAAGGAAGGGTATTGGCCCTCGTGCGATCTTGCAAGGTCCATCTTCACAAGATCGCTGTTAACCGCGAGCATTGCGCTAGTCTCATCCTCGCCCGCATGACCGGGTGAAGAGAACCTTGACATAGCCTCAGCTCCGAGCTCTCTCCACCAGTCCACCACCAGCACTGAGAGATCGGTCTCGCGGGTAGCCTCCCTCGCAGCCATGGCTAATGGAACGGAGTTCCCACCGTGTCCGTTCACAACCACGAGGAGTTTGATCCCATTCCTGTGCGCCTCGACCATTATGGACTTCAGGTATTTGTAGAAAACCTCTTCGGGAATGTCGAAAGTGCCCGCAAAGCTCCTCATAGCCTTGCAGGAGCCATACCAGACTGGAGGTAGAACCAAGCAGTTCAAAGTCTCGGCGACTTTTTTGGATATGAATCCTGGTATGAGTGTGTCGGTTCCTAGTGGGAGGTGGTCCCCGTGCCTCTCGACGCTACCAACAGGAAGGATGGCTATATCTCTACAAGCCCTTTCAAAGTCGTGCCCAGTTAGTGTCTCAGCACTCAATTAGATCAACCACAATACTGAGATGCCAAACTCACCTAAATTTCGAGCGGTCTTGCGTGGCTTTTTGTGATTTGCGTGGCTTCTTATAAGATATGCATGGCTCATTTCATTATTCTTCGAAATAGCAAATATAGAAACCACATAGCATTGAGAGTCCCAGCTCTCGCATACGAATGTTTACTTTGGCTTGCTTTTGCTTTTTCTTTTTCTTTTTGTTTTTGTTTTTTCGTTTTTATTTTTTCGTTTTTATTTTTTCGTTTTCTTTTTCTTTTTAACGATTAATGTTTTGCGCACAGTCTACCTTGAATGGGAGATTTTGCCCACGACTTTTCCATGTTTTACTAAAGAGATTTATACCGTAAAAGCAGTTTATAAAATGAGGGTGCCCAATGTTAAGGATAGGCATAATTGGAAAGACAAACACGGGAAAGACGACCTTCTTCAACGCGGTCACTATGTTGAACGCCGAGATCTCCAATTACCCGTTCACAACAAAAACGCCCAACATAGGCGTGGGCTACGTCAAGACCCCATGCGTGTGCAGGGAGCTAGGCGTGAAAGACAACCCCAAGAACTCGGCCTGCATCAACGGATGGAGGTTCATACCCGTAGAAATCGTGGACCTCCCCGGTCTGATAAAGGGAGCATGGGCTGGCGCAGGGCTGGGAATTCAGTTCCTCTCGGTCGCTGCCCAGTCAGACGTTCTCCTGCACGTGGTGGACGCCTCAGGCTCAATAAACGCGAAGGGAGAGATCTGCGAGCCTGGGATGGGATCTCCGCTTGCGGACTACTACGACATCGAGGAGGAGCTCATAAGGTGGTACATGAAAAACCTCATTGAAAACGCCGAACAGGTGAGGCGACTGATGCAGGGCAGGGGGCTGGAGCTTTCCAAGGCTCTGACCGAGGTCCTCGCCGGCATAAAGGTGAAGGAGTGGCATGTGAAGGAGGCGCTGAACAGGGCAAAGCTGACCGGAATACCCTTCGAGGACTGGGACGATGAGGACTTCAAGGCATTTGCAACAGAGATTAGGTACATCTCCAAGCCGACCCTCATTGTGGCAAATAAGATGGATCTGCCAGTGGCTGAGAAGAACTTCTTGGGTCTACAGGAGACCTTCGGCGAGAGGTTCGTTGTTCCCTGCTCAGCCGACGTGGAGCTGATGCTAAGGAGGGCAGAGAAGGCTGGCGCCATATCCTACGTTCCGGGGGAGGAGGGGTTCAAGGTCAAGGACGAGAGCAAGCTGACCCCCAAGCAGAAGTGGGCGATAAATTATGTCCAGTCAAGGGTATTCGACAAGTGGCTCAGGACTGGCGTGGACCAGGCGCTCGCGATAGCGGTCTTCAAATTGCTGATGATGAACGTGGTCTATCCTGTTGAGGACGCCAAGAGGTACTCGGACAAGAAGGGGAACGTGCTCCCAGACGCCTTCATGCTGCCTCGGGGGTCCACACCGCTTGACCTTGCCAGGGAGATACACTCAGAGCTTGCTGAGGGGTTCCTGTACGCCATTGACGCCGTCACAGGGATCAGGCTTCCCAAGGACTACCAGCTCCACGACAGGGACGTTATAAGCATAATCTCTACCAGGAAGCGCAGATAAATGGTGTGGGTTTCCTTGAGGCGAAGTGACGCGGTGGGCTTAGGTGGAGCACTTTATGAGACAGCCTAATTCATGCGAACCTCGTACTCTAAAACTCGTGCAAGCCATTGAAATTTTTTGAAAAGCCCACACAGTGGCAGGATGCGAATCTGGGTAGACCCCGGGAGGGTATCGAAATTAGGAGCGATCCTAGGCATGCCTCAGGACGGCTTAAAACACCTTCAGTTTTAATTTTATTCTGTTTAATTTTTTTAGTATAATTATGTTTTATCATTATTAGCATTGGATTTAGTTTTCGCTTTAAATCCTTATCCTGGTCTCAATAGGCAATTTGGATTTAAATTCTCTCACGCCTTCAGGCAGACCATCAGCGCATTCCCCAAAAGGTTTTTTAAAACAGAAAGTTAGACTGAACACAATATGTTGTGACTGGGGAAAAATTGGCAACAAAGAGGACGGCAGCATTACTTCTCGCCATCATTGTGATCGTTGTTGCCGGCGCTTCAATATTTGCCTCCAGCCTTCTGAACCAGCCAAGGGCAGAAAAAATAACCCCGGCAGACTTTCCAAAGGTCCCAGAGAGAGGGTTTTTCATGGGAGTTCTTCCGGTCCCCGGAGACTGGCAGTCGTTTGAGGGGGCTTACTCTCAGGCGGCACAGTGCTCGGAGTTCGTGCCGGTTTGGGGAAGGCCCACGCCTTTCTATGACCTCGCCCGCGACCTATCTGGAAGCTGGGGAAAAGCATTTGTGGAGCTCAACATACGCGGGAAGGGGATGTTCCCGCTCGTTCATGTGACCTTTATAGGCCAAACATCACACTTGTTGCCCCGCCATACCTGAAAAATGCCACCCTGAGCGATCCTGCCTGGAGGGAGTCCTACAAAGGGGCTGTCGTTGATGTTGTCAGGGCTTGTAAACCGCTTTACCTTTCCATTGGTAACGAGGTGAACAGGTGGTACGAAAGGTACGGGGCAGACGCGAATGACCCGGACGGTTTCCAGCACTTCGTCAGCCTTTATGAAGAGGTATACGACGCCGTGAAAGGGATATCGCCCCAGACCAAGGTTTTCTGCACTTTTGCCAGGGAGATCGTCTCAGAGAACCGCGAGGCAGACCTGGAGGTCCTGTCAATGTTTAACCCAGACAAGGTGGATCTACTCGTCTTCACAAGCTACCCCTACGCGGTCAAGGGGATAAATAGCACTTCAGACATCCCCGACGACTACTCTCGCGCCTTGAGGTACATACCAAATAAGCCGATGGGATTCAGCGAAGTAGGGTGGCCCTCGATCGAGTTTTTCGGTGGCGAGAGGGGGCAGGCAGACTTCATTCAAGAAGTGGCGGGGCGCCTGACAAGAGGGCAGGGGATCAGGCTGGAATTGCTCGGTTGGGCATGGCTGCACGATCTGGACGGGAACGACTGCGTAGGTTTGATAAGAAGAGACGGCACCGAGAAGCTAGCCTACAGAGCCTGGAAGAGCCTTTCAAGATCGGGTTAGGAAAACATTAAATTAGGCGGTTTTTATTGAGGCTGCGGCTTGATTCAGTAAAGTAAATTTTTTGTTTTATCCGGGTCAAAGTCCACTTCTTACCAGGTTTCCGATTCACTTGATGACTGCGATCCTTATTTTCGTGAGCTCCTCCTTCATCTGCGCATTCAGCGTTAGGATGTCGAATACCTCCTGAAGGAATACGCTGATGAACTTTTTTATCTCCTCGTTCCCGAATATCAGTATGTACTCATCCTCCATCTTGACGAGCCTGAAGAAGTTGCATGCCTCGAGCCTCTTCAGGATCCTGTCCAAGTTGAGGTATCGGAACTGCTCGGCGTGGCTCCTGGCTATCCTCCTGTGCTCGTCCCAGAATTTGTCCTTTTGTGGAGTTGACTCGATTATCCTCAGCATTGTGACTAGGTGGTCGAGATCTACTATAACGTGCTCGCCCCCGGTCAGCATCTCTGCGTGTATCTTCAGCCTCTCCAGTTCCCCCTCGCCAAAACCCCTAAAAGTGTAGTAGAACTTGAGCGCCCTCCTGATGAGGTCGCTCTGAGAGACGTTTGGCTCCTTGAGTTTCTCGAGTATGCGGAGGGTCTCCTCATTGAGCGCTATGCTCGTCCTTATAGGGAGTTTCATACTACAAAAGGTTATATGCGAAAAATAAAAACTTTTCTATCCATCAACGTTATAAACTAATTAATTTTTCAATTTTTAAAACTTAATTAAAAACCTATTTATTATTTCTCTACGCTGACAATAGAATTATTATGAAAATTTTCAATGGTCGCAGATGAGGCGGTGTCCAGTTATGATGGTTCCTGTTCAGAGGAGGAGGTGCGGTGATCTAAGTTTCACCATGTGCCGAAATGACCGGGCTTTATCCATGGCCAGCAGAGTTCGAATACTGAAAAATAGCAGTTGCGACCGAGATGATTGAGTTTTGCTATCCATCAGCAGGGTGAGCACCACCTTATTCACATTTATAAAGCCCTTGAATGATATTCCCTCTAGGGGGTTTTTGTGGAATACGAAATAAAGTTCAGACCATCCTACTCCATGGTGGTAATCAAACTGAGCCAGGGCGAGACGATCGTTGGCGAGTCGGGGGCAATGACCTACATGACTCCGAACATCTCTGTCAGGACTAGGGCAAGGGAAGGGTTACTCGGGTCACTGGGTCTGAAGTTCCTGGGAGGGCAGTCATTCTGGGTTAACGAGTACACGGCTGTAAATGGTCCCGGCGAGATCGGGTTCGTCTCAGCTCCACTCGGGGACATAGAGCGCCTCTCTCTGTCGGAAGAGAGGGGCTATATACTCAGAAGGGAGGCCTATGTGGCTTCCTCGCCCGCCATAGACCTTGACGTTAAGTGGGAGGGGTTCACAAGAGGGCTCTTCGGGCAGGGGCTGTTCATGATTAAGGCAAGGGGGACAGGCGACATGTTCATCAACACATTCGGTGCGATTGACAGGCACGTCCTGAAAGAGGGGGAGAGCCTGATAGTGGACAACTTCCACCTGGTCGCATTCAGCAGCACATGCAGCTACAGGGTTGAGAGGTTCGGCGGTCTCAAGGAGACGATCCTCAGCGGGGAGGGCTTGGTTACGAGGATAAACGGTCCCGGGGAGGTGCTGCTCCAGACCAAGAGCCCCAAGGAGTTTGTAGAGTGGATGTGGACGCTCCTTGAGCCCATGATAAAGTCTAGAGCCCGGTGAGGGGTTTGGAAGGCGGAGAAAAAGGCATCCGGAGCGAGCTGGCCTTTTCTGGGAGGCTCATCAAGGTCAGGGTAGACGAGGTCTTACTACCCAGTGGGCGAACAACCAAGAGGGAGATCGTAGTCCACAGGGGTGCTGTTGCGATAGTGGGCATCGACGGGGACAGGATTTTGATGGAGCGGCAGTACAGGCACGCGGCAGGAAAGCCCATGTGGGAGATACCCGCGGGGACGCTGGAGGAGGGAGAGGACCCACTTGAGTGCGCCAGGAGGGAGCTCCTCGAGGAGACCGGGTACACTGCTGAAAGTATGGAAGAGATAATGCACTTCTACGTGGCTGTTGGGTACAGCACCGAGGTCATACACCTCTTTTTCGCAACAGGGCTCAAGAAGGCAAAGCCCACGCCCGAAGAGGACGAGACCATAAGGGCGGAGATGGTCCCATTCGACCGAGTCCTTAAGATGGTGAAGGAGAACGAGATAGAGGACGCGAAGACTATAATTGGGGTGCTCATGCTATTGTTAAGAGGTAAAGTTAGGCTTTAGGGATGAGTCCAGACGGTGCGTAAACTTTGGTGATCTGTGGTGACTGTGGACAGGGTTAAGGTCTCGAGGATAAGGAAGAGCCGCGGGCAGGGCTTTGAGCGCGAGCTGGTCAAGAGGTACCGTGAGGCGGGCTGGTGGTCCTACAGGACAGGGGGGAGCAGCGCCTACCTGCCGGACCTGATCGCCACAAACGACGCGACTGGAGAGCTTGACGTTGTGGAGGCCAAGGCAGGGGCAAAGGACCACCTTTACATAGAGTGGGATCAGATAGCCAGGGACATTCTGCTCATAAATGGATTCAAGCGGTACCCGACGAGGAGGATCGTGCTAGCTTTCAAATTCCTGTCAAAGAAGTCAAAGGGAAGCCCAGGATCCTACGAGAGGAGGGAGCTCAGGGAGTACTTCAAGGTCATCCCCGAGGATTGCTTGGAGAAGCTCAAGGGCTGCAAGATCTCCTGCCATTACGAGCGGGGCTGCCCGGAACTTCCAGACTACAACCCTCCATTCA
>CAZZJY010000095.1:0-4271 GCA_964654895.1 uncultured Nitrososphaerota archaeon | reverse complement strand
GGGATCTCCCGCTCACAGTGTTAAAGAATTGGATGGTGTTACCCATGTGGCAACCCATCTCAAAGAGTAACATGGAAAAATAGAAAAAATTACAGTATTCATTCTCAGTAATAACTTGAATTCCATGGCTATATGTTGGCTTAACCATACCTGAATATTAGTTCCTTTGATCTAAAGGTTGTCAGTTCTCAATCTTTTTTTCCTACCGGGCAACTCTTTATGCAGATGCCGCATGCAGAACCCATATCCCTGAGCTGGTTCCAGTATATCCAGCACCTCCTGACGTCTGTCCCCCTCTCCACGCTGATCGCACCTATTGGGCACGACTTTACGCACTTTTGGCAAGTGTTTGGTCTGATCTTCTCCAAGCAGACCTCTTCACGGAGGGGATTACCCCTCACGAGAGTAGCCTCCGTGATCACACTTATCCAGCGCACCCTAGGACCGTAGTCGGGGGTCAGCAACACACCACAAATCCCTTTCTTCCCAAGGCCTGCAGCCTCGGCAGCGGCCATGTGATTGAATGAAGGGATAAACTTCTGGTAGCCAGCGTCGTACTGACTCCAGAGCGTCCTGTAGCTATCTGTCTCAGGAAAGTATATGCTACGGTATCCACGCCTCTGCAGGAACTTTGCTATCCCGTAGGCAGCAGCATTTAAACACTCGTTTATAGTGTCGTAATGCTTGCTGTAGATTGTGCTTGGTGTCGTGTGGAGCACGGGCTCTAACACAACCATCCCAAGGGCGACCACGGAGTTCGCTCCACTGAGGTAGTCTTGCGGACGGTGACCATCGGGTGCAGCCTGAAGCAATCGGCTAAATGGATCTGCGACGCCAAAGATGTCGACCCCCATGGATTCTGCACGGCTCCTCACCGCTCTTGTGAGTTTATTTTCAGGTTCATGTTCACCTAAAGGTTTATTTTCATGTTCGCCTTCATCTTCGTCACTCATTTTTGTACTCCCTTCTCGAAGTGATGTGTAATCAATTAGGATTTAAAGTATTCAATAACTGTTACTGTTATCGTTATAGTTGTTGTTATTGTTATTGTTATCTTTATCCTTAATGTTATGGATACCTTTACGTTACTTATTTGAGTTAAACTCCATGGTATGCGCGCGCAATGGGCTAAAGCGGTCAGTTGCTCAAGGTTGCGACAAGGATATTGTCCTTTACCCTCAAAAGTCTGACGTTAACCTCCTCCCCGACGGGAAGTTCTGCGCCCACTATTGTCACTGCCCATCTTCTATCACGGGTCACCGCAAGACTCTCACCTTTAAACCAGCCCGGTCCGACAACGGTCACATTGACCCGCTCCCATCTGCTGTAAGGTGTTTTCAGACTAGTGGCAGATCTAATTCCAAAATCCGAGGGCTTAATTATGAGTCTAGTGTTAGTCCTAAGTTCAAGTTCCCTCAGCCTATTGTAGAACTCGAACCAAGTCATGAACTTGATCTCTTTGACCTTCCTCCCAAACTTGTGCCGCTCGCATTTCTGGATCCCCAAGGGTGGGCAGTTCCTGCCTGCGCCGATCTGCTTGGCGAGGCTGATTATCTTTTCCATCTCCGAGTCGTTCAATGGGTGGACCCAAACAGGCGCGATCAGTAGGTCAATCGATGTATTTTCTTTGAGGTACTTTGCCATCTCGATAACTCGATTAACATCGTAATCATCGCTCCCCGCGAGCCTCTTTGCAAGTTGGGGATCGAGTGCGTCTATGGAAAGGTTTATCCTAGAAAGCCCGGCATCGCCCAACTCGTGGATTATCTTTTCGCTCAGGAGGTGCCCGTGTGTCTGCATCGAGATGGTGGTGACCTCCCTGAGTTCTCTAATTCTATGCACCAAATCGGCAATCTTCGGGTAGGTCAGCGGGTCTCCCACTGTATCAATGTGTGCCTCCACCCCCTCCCCTTTAATCCTGGCGAGGTATCTTACCCAGTCCAGCATATGATCAAGTTCAACGAGATATTCAGCCCGCCGCCTCTTACTCTTTGGTCCAGCATCGGTTGAGCAGAAGATGCAGCTCAGCGGGCAGTAGGTTGTGGGCCTGATTTGGAGGACATTCGTTCCTCTGTCGATTATGCCGAAGTACACAGTCCCAACCAAAGGTACATCCTCGGGCAATTTGAATGGCTCAGCCATTTTTCTCCACGCGCCCATCTATTATCAATCCGATAGGTAAGTTTATCTCTATAAGTGGGGGGTAAATCTACCATTAGGTGCCATATTATGAGCGAACTTAAGGCACTCTTCTCCCCGAGGAGCATAGCCATCATTGGTGCCTCAAGGAGCCCTAAGAAGATCGGCTACGAACTTGTATATAATATCATCATGGGGGGGTACGAGGGGAGGCTATACCTCGTCAACCCCGAAGGGGCAGAGATCATGGGCATCAAGTCATACACCTCGGTAAAGCTCATACCAGGGGATGTTGATCTGGCGGTGATCGCGGTCCCTGCTGTATATGTGCCTGACATATTGGAGGAGTGTGGGGAAAAGGGGGTAAAGGCGGCGATCGTGATAAGTTCGGGGTTCAGAGAGGTAGGCAATTTTGAACTTGAAGATAGGGTCTTATCGGTGGCGAAAAAGTACGGAATTCGAATGCTCGGTCCGAACGTCTTTGGGCTGTATTATGCACCTTCCAAGATGAACGCGACTTTTGGGCTTGCCCGGATTTTCCCCGGGAGCATCGCGTTTGTGACTCAGAGCGGAGCCCTCGGCATAGCGATGATGGGTTGGGCCAACCTGTATAAGATAGGCGTCTCTGCCGTGGTGAGTATGGGCAATAAGGCGGACCTTGATGAGGCAGACATGTTGGACTACTTTGCCTCGGACGACGAAACGAAGGCGGTCCTGATCTACATTGAAGGAGCAAAGGATGGGCGCCGCCTCATGTCGTCTCTCAAGAGAATAACCTTGAAGAAGCCTGTCGTCGTCATTAAATCGGGCAGAACTGAAAAAGGAGCATCGGCCGCCGCCTCTCACACAGGATCTCTCGCAGGGACCGATAAAATTTATGATGTAGCCTTTAGGCAGAGCGGCGCTCTCCGCGCTTTGGACTTGGCACAGGCGTTCGATTGGGTCAAGCTAATGACGATGCAGCCCTGTCCACTCAACGACAATTGTCTCATTATCACAAATGGTGGCGGGGTCGGCGTAATGACAACGGATGCGTGTGAGGAGGCAGGGGTCAACATTATGCCCTTGCCAGAGGATCTCCAGTCAGAGTTCAAGAAACTAATGCCAGTTTTTGGCAACTTTAGGAACCCTGTTGACCTAACTGGTCAGGCCTACGAAGAGAGCTACTACAGATCTCTAGAGCTGGCGCTCAGAGATAACAGGGTAGGCTCCGTGATAGTTCTGTACTGCCAGACTGCCATAACAGATCCGGTAGCCATAGCAAAGGCTATAGCAGATGCTTGCGAGGTGCAAAAGTGCAACAAGACGGTGGTGACGAGTTTTGTCGGGGGTGCGCAATGTGATGAGGCGATGCGGAAGCTCGACGAACTCTCTATACCGTCATACCCAATCCCCGAACGCGCGGTCTCGGCTCTGGCAGCATACTACAGGTGGCAGAGGTATAGGTCGGCGCGAATGAAAGTTTAATAATTTTAATTTATTGTATGACCACTTCTGAACGGAAAATTCACTTTCCCTCAGTCCCACCACTTCTTCTGGAGTGGCATAGCTATGATCTCCCTTATCTCGAGTCTCTTCTCTTTCTCCTTGGAGAAGACCGTGCCCGGATAGGTAGATCTCACGACTATTGCAGTGTCGGCGCCGACCCCGCTCCCTCCGACTCCAATGACATCCTTAAAGGGTTCCAGAACGCCACAGTCTACAGCCGAGAGCACGACCTCCACCGCAACCTTCATCCCCTGCCCGAATGCGTACAGGGTCTCCTTGAAAACGATCTCAGGTGTTGGGAAACTGTACTTTGAAGTCTCGTATAGGAAGCCATGGAGCACATAAGGAACCTTGTCCAAGACAATTACGCCAAGCCTCTCAAGCTCCTCCTTGATCTTGGGGTCCAAGCAGGGATATTCATTGCCCCACTCCCTCCTGAAGGGGCTCTCTGAGACGCATATTATCCTGGCTTCGTCCTTAAGTGCCTTGGCGAACTTCAGAGCCGTTGTCCCGGAGGTGCTGGCAACGACAACGTCTCTTATCTCGCTCCTCTCGATGTACTTTGTGACCGCCTCAACTACGAGATCAGTATTCTCTTCTCCGGGATTTAGAAAGTAGTAGACCTCGCGCATTTTAAATGGCAT
>CAZZJY010000094.1:0-9322 GCA_964654895.1 uncultured Nitrososphaerota archaeon | reverse complement strand
AAAATTCTCGTAAACCGTAAGGCTACCATAGAGGGCGAAGGTCCTCTGGAACATTATAGCTATTCTGTTCTTGATGTCTTTTGCCGACTCCATGTCCTCCCAGAAATCCACCTCTAAAAGTTCCATCCTTCCGCAGCATCTCGGGCAAACCTTCCCTACCATGCTTGGACCTTCTACGAAATCACACTCCTTACAAGATGCGACACGGTAAATAACCTTGCCTGATGTCGGGGCATATCCACTCAGGCCTTTCAGCATTGAAAGAAGGACACTCTTGCCAGAGCCGCTCTTACCAAGAATGCCAACCCTTTCCCCTTCATATATTACGAGCGATATGTCCTTGAGAACATAGTTGTCATTGAACTTTTTGGAGACGCCGTCAATGACGATCAAAGCATGCCTCATTGCCATGCACCAAAGAACACGATAATTAATGAATGGTGATATTTAAATCATACACATCCATCGGCAGTCATCAGTTCTCTGACTCTTTTCAAGACTTCTATCGCATCTAACTTTTTTTGGTCTATCCTCTCCCTCTTTAGCAAATCTAGAACAGTTCTTGACCTCTCCCTACCTAGCTTTTCGATTGCTTTCTGAATTATCCTAGTGTAATTCCTGAGATGAAAGGGGATCTCCTTTGCACTATTTATTATGATCTCCTCTTCTCTTTGGCTAATCATGCCTCTTGATACTAGCGCCTCTAGAGTGGCTCTTATATTGACCAAGGGCTCAGAGAGAGGCTGGTACGTGGTCGGGTGAAACACAACCGCCACCTCATCGTCGGCACTGATTACCCCTTCTTTATACCACCTGTAAATCCTACCAACCCCGATCATGCCGTACACATCCAACTCGCAAGCCCTGAGAGCCCCTATGCTGGACCCTCCGACCACTTTGACTCCTTTCTTCAGGGCGTAAAGGATCTCACGGGGGGAAACAGCTGTCTTCTGGTAGACCCCGCCATCCACAAGACCTATTATCCCGAACCCTTCGTCGGCAGCCCCTGCCACATCCCCCCTACCAGCAGGTGATCTATACTCGGCAAGGTCCAAAATCTTTTTGGCCTCCTCCACCTTCAAACTGGGTCCTAAAAAAATAACGACTTTCATACCTTTCCACATCAGCCACTCTAAGCCTTAATTTTTAATTTCTCAAGCGCCCTCCTCCCTATTCTGTCCTTGTCAAGGGCGTAAACCTCTAAGCCTGGGACTATGACGCGCACAGCAGGAACATTCACTTCCCTTCTCGTCAAATCCACAACTATGAGCTCATTCAAACCGGCCTCTCTGAGCTTATTGATGACGTGCCTTATATCTTCCAAAACGTCGTCACTGTCGAAGCCTTCAAGCTCACTCATTTTCGTCCTTTCGTCAGACTCCTCAAACCATCTCCTATTCAGCCTCTTCATTCGCTCGTAGCCTATCCTCCTCGCAAAGACTGCCTTGTAGGTGTCTTCTCTGGTACCATGGATTGTTGTTAGCCTACTCTGTGCAGCCTCCGTCAATGCCCTAACCAGGGCAACCTCTGGCACGAGGTGGGTCCCAACGCCGAGCGAAAGGAGCGCAGGATCTTTCGTCACCTCATCATCTATTGCTACTGCTATCGTGGGTATCCCAATATCTGATGTTATATTTTTGATATAGACTTGCACAGAGGCGTCCCTGAATTTTCTGAGGAGCTCCCCAGCTAAGTTACAATGCTCGACTTGCAGATCTTTGCCCTTAATGACCCCCAATTCAAACAAGGACCATGCATCCCTTTCTATAACCTCTAATAGTCCGTGCAGGATGGCCTCCTCTATAACATTCCCTGTTGCTAGCCCGTTAGTGTTGGTCCTAAATAGCTGGTTTTCCCTTCTGTATGGGTGGAACACTGCCTCTGCGGGGACGAAGATTTCTTCTCCACTTATGAGCGAGTGCCCCTGAACCCATTCAAGATTTTCATTGTGGGAATAACGCCTAAGCTTAGGCAAATTCAAAGTAAAAGGGTCGAGAACCCGATACGATTTACACAACTCTTCATAACTACCCTTTACTATTCCAATATCCCTGGGTTCGCCTGAGAACCTCTCTATTGCCTCCATTATTGCTGAGATCTTTGCCTCCTGTGTGTTGTGCCCCTTACCTGTGTACACCGTTATGGCCCCCTCAGCAGCTAAAGGGCGCATTGCCGTGAAGACTGGTATACCTATCCTGTCCAATCCGGTTATGTCGGCTACCCTTGTTATCTCCGCCTTACTGTAGACCTCTTCGAGCCACTCTAAAGTCTCATTAGGGGGCTTAGCTCGATGGGTCCCTTCTTTATAACGTTTTTTTACTGATCGAAGTATCATGGAATCACACCTTAGAATATCTGCCTCTTGGCAATTTTTAGCTACCATCGATATAAATTCCCATAAAGCTCAGACTGGTCCTGTTGTGTTTGTTCATAAATTTTCGAGTGGGTGGTGAGATTATTTCTCCCCCTCTTCAAGCTCCTTCATACCCGAGACCATCACAGCCACGCCTACAGCGCCTATTAGGTTAGGTTTTTCGGGAACGATCACATCAACACTCAAAATCTCCGACATCGCCTTAACTAGCCCCTTTATGAGTGCTGTGGATCCGACCTGCACTATCGGATATCTGATGTCTATCTCCTGGAGTTGCTGTTCGAAGACCTGTTCTGCTACGCTGTGACACGCGGCCGCTGCGACGTCCTCTACCTTGGCTCCACTTGCAAGGCCGGCCACCAAATCCTGAAGCCCGAAAACTATACAGTAAGCATTCATAGGGACTTTTCTGTAATCCCCCTTCAATGCGAGATCCCCGAACTCATCAAGAGATACGCCGAGCCTCTTTGCGCTCGTCTCTAAAAATCTGCCAGACGCCCCTGCGCAGACCCCTCCCACAGTAAAGCTGTCTGGTATGCTGTCGTAGAGTGTGACTGCCTTGTTATCCATGCCGCCTATGTCTATTACAGTCGCATCCCCTTTCTGCCTATTGGAGAGGTAGAGCGCCCCCTTTGAGCATGTGGAGACCTCCTCCATCGCAAGCTGGGCCTTATATGCCTCCTTGAGGATCATCCTGCCATACCCCGTGACCCCTATTGCCTCCAAACTTTCTAAACTGACTTTTGCCTCTTTAAGTGCCATATTCAGCGCTAGCTGTCCGCTCTCAAAAACGCTCGTTGTCGGGATCCACCCTGAACCGATTATCTCATTGTCTCTCATTATAACCGCCTTTGTAGTTGTGGATCCTGAGTCGATTCCAGCGGTCAAACCCTCCTGTTTAGTTCTGGCGAAGAGTGGCTTCTTTCCGATTACACTCACAAGGGCCTCCATCCTCAGCAGCAGAGCCCCTGCCTTTGTCCTCTCAGTAAAGGAGTACGTAACCACGGGGATTTTGGTCTTGCTCTGTATGTACCTCCTGATTATGCTCCGAGTGAGGGCTCCTTCCGCGCATTTGAAGCATGTGGCTATGAATACTCCGTCAGCCTCTACCCTTCCCTCCACTATCGCTTTTGCTCTTGCCATCATTACCCTCAAGCCGGGACTTGCAACATGGAATCCGAGTTCGTCCTCGATCGACCTAACCTCAGAGAGGTCAACCTCAGGGATAAAGATCTTTCCACCAACGATCTCTGCAGCCTTCTCAATCTCTTTTTGTATGCCGCTGTATTCCGTTCCACATGAGATCTGCGCGATCCTGACGCTTCTCGCCATCTTCATACCCGATCAAAGTGGTTTATGCGGTCATTTATTTATTGCCTTCTATATGTGGAAAAATCTGCTCCAATGCTCCCTCCAGCTGCGAAAGCTAAAGACCTTACTACTGAAGGGCGCAACACAAATTAATTTTTCTTTATAAGGTGGTCCTCAGAAAACCCAGAACTCCGGCTCTTGGATGGATAAAACTTGCAGAGTCTTTCCTGAGACCTTCACCTCAAATCGGATGCTCACAGCCCGCATGGGTGGCTTGATACACGAGTAAGTTAGATCATGCCTCCAGCGAAACGGACTGGACGCGAGAAATAAAACCTAAAGAGAAAGGGAGGAAAAAGCTGGAAGCTTCTAGCTTGAGCCGCGGAGAGGGCGTCACTTGACGCGTATCTCTACAATGTCTTTGTCCGCAAGCTCATGTTCGCCGCCGACGCGTTCCCCGTCATAATTCACAGATCTGCCCCAGACCCTCGCGTATTTGAAGTTCTTATAGAGGTGGGAGTGCACGATCTTTGCTATGTCGAGCACATTTGTTCCTATTGGCACAATGATGGGCTTCTCAGCCTTCTCACCGCCCGGCTCCTTTGTATAAATTCTCATTATTCCGAGCATTCTAAAGATAGCCTCTCCAAGACTTGCTACCCCCTCTCCTGTGAGAGTGGAGATGCCAAGCGCCTCTCTCCCTGTAGCTTTCCTGAACTCCTCCACCGCGTTTGGGTAGATGTCCACTTTATTTATAACGATCAGCGAGGGCTTGTAAACTTTTGTCTGCTCCAATGCGTCCTCAAAGTCCCTTAACTTAACATCGCCCCATACCCTGATCGAGGCGTTCCGAACACCGTTCTCCCTCATCAACCTCTTAACATCCTCGACCCTGCACTCCATCCTTCCCGTACACATTATCTGTATCCCCCCGCCGTTGGTCACTTCTATCTCTACCCTGTTGGTTCTCTTCTCTATGGTGATGCCTGCCCCCGTAAGCTCCTCCGTTATCTTCATGAACTGACTGGGCGCATCTCCGCCGTCCAGCACTATCAGCAGACCGTCGGCGTTCCTTGCTAGGCTTAAAAGTTGTGCACCCCATGCCCCGCCTTCCATCCCTTCATAGATCGCCGGCGTGTCCACCAACTGAAACTGTATGTCTTCGAACTTCATCATGCCTGGAACGGGCTCCTTGGTTGTAAATTCGTGGTCTGATACTTCTGTCTTAGCATTCGTGACCCGCATTAGTAGCGAGCTCTTGCCAGACCCCGTCATCCCCAGCATTACTATCTGCGCCGCGCCCTCCTTTTTTATCGCGAATCCGCTGCCGCCGCCCCCAACCTTCCTCCTCCTCTGCTCGTCCAGTTCAGCTTTTAGCTGAGCCAGCCTCCTCCGCAGATACCCCCTCATCTTCTCGTTTCCTTTGTGTTCCGGTATGGATGAGATAAACTCTTGGAGGTACTTGATCTTTTCCGGAAGGGTCCTTGCCTCAATGTATCTCCTCTCTGCAGCCTTTGCCTGGGGAGGGAGGTTTGCCGGCATAACTATCCAAAAATAAGCTTAAAAAACACAATATTAACTATTTGCCTTCTTGTGATCTCTTTTCTCTCTTGATGACTCCTACCATTCTGGCAATCCTCACAACCCTGTCCGCGAGCTTGGTCGCATTCTCATCAAACAGGTACACATTTGGCTCTATGCCAAATCCTCCTTCGTCCACGATCGCATCGAACCACCCCTCCCCCCTCCTTGCCAACTCTTCTATGAACTTTACGAGCTCGTCCTCTCCTTCCTTGTATAGAGGGTCCCTTTTTAGAGAAAAATACTTGAGGTTTAATTTGTTCAATACCGTCAAAACGTCTGCATCGTACTTTATGTTGATTGCAGACCTAATGCTTGGGTTCACCTTCATGGCAGCCAGCAAGACCTTTCCAAGGTGACCGGAGACGCCGAACTCAGGATCCATCAAAGCCTTTGCTTTTCCCCTGAACCGCACTATCCTTCCTGGCACCCCCGCAACATCAGATATGGTCTTTGCCTCTTTTAGGGCCATCACAATGTTGGAAAAAACCTCGGGCAGTAGGAGGGGGAAGTCCGGGCAGGATTCGACGGCATCCACAGCCAACCTCACCTCGCTCAGGATCCTGCGCCTCAATTCCGGCACGTCTGCCAAAGTCATATGCAGCTGCATGCAAATAGCGCACCTCTCGTCTTCAAGCTCATGAACCTTTATTTTGTGAGCATGGCAGATCGTTCCGCCCCTCCTAAGACTCAGGCATATCTTGCAGATGTGGCTTATCAGGTCCGTATATGTCAGCCTCTTCATATTGATCTCTGAAGTGATGCTCTTAGCAAGGGCTGAAAGCTCCTCAACTTGGAATGGGGGCAGGATTACCTCCTTCTCATCCTGAGCCAAATATCCGCTGACGGCTGCCTGCGTTACGCCTAGCTTTCTGGCTATTCGGGTTTGCGTCCACCCGTAGGTCTCTGACAGCTCTTTTGCTATGAGAACTCTGAGCGCTGGTAGCAGAACTCTAACAGTGATCTCGCAAGGCGGGTTCAAGGCGCGCCCTCCAATATAAAGTAATTATTATAACCTTTATATTGCATACTTATAAAAGTGATTAAAGATCTATTATAGTTTGTGGTGGGTCTCTTGAAATCTAAAATACCGTCTGTCTTGACAATAGCGGGCTCAGATTCCGGTGGTGGAGCTGGAATAGAGGCAGACCTGAAGACTTTTGCCTCAATAGGGGTCCATGGACTCGTCGCCATCACGGCGGTCACAGCGCAGAACACCACCGGGGTCATTGGCGTTCATGAAATTCCCCCTGAAATTGTGGGCCTTCAGATAGAGGCTGTGGTCAACGACATCGGCGTTGATTTTGCGAAGACTGGGATGTTGTCATCCTCTGCCATAATAAAAGAGGTTGCAATGTCGATCAAAAGGTTTGGTTTGAAGGTTGTGGTCGACCCTGTGATGGTGGCAAAATCTGGAGCGCCCCTGCTAAGGAGCGATGCCGTCCACTCACTGAAGGAGGAGCTCATCCCTTTGGCCGAGGTCGTCACCCCCAACTTAGACGAAGCTGAGGTGCTGACCGGGATGAAAATCCAAACTGTCGAGGACTCCATCAGAGCAGGAAAGCATATTCTAAGTCTTGGGCCCAGAGCAGTGGTTGTGAAAGGCGGACACCTTAAAGGCGATGCCGTAGACGTGCTATGTCTGAGCGACGGGTCGGTCAAAGAATTCCGTTCCCCAAGGGTGGATTCTCCGACAACCCATGGCACCGGGTGCACGTTCTCCTCTGCAATAGCCGCCTACCTGGCGCTCGGTCTCTCTGTTGAGGACGCTGTCAGAGAGGCAAAGAACTTTGTTCTGAACGCGATTCTTTATGGGCTCAAAATAGGTAAGGGAGTCGGTCCCGTTGAACCAGTAAGCAACCTGAAAATCGATGCTGAGCGTTATCGCGTGCTGGTTAGAATGCAGGATGCCCTAAGCATACTGGAGTCATCAGAATCGCTCGCACAATTGGTTCCGGAGTGCCAGATAAACCTGGTAATGGCATTACCTCACCCGTACGCTAGAAATGCCGAGGCTGTCTGTGGCGTGCCAGGAAGGATCACAAATGTTGGTGGAAGGTTGAGAGCTTCTTCATGTCCTGCCTTTGGTGCCTCAAAGCATGTCGCCAGTGTGGTGATTACCCTGATGCAGTACGACCCGACCATGAGGTCGGCAATGAACATTCGATATTCGAAAGAGATCATATCAGCATGCGAGAAGTTGGGATGGACTGTCGGCTACTACGACAGGACCAAGGAGCCCCCGGAGGTTAAGGAAAAAGAGGGAGCCACAATACCGTGGGGTGTGAAAGAAGCCATAAGGTCCGCTGGGCGCGTTCCCGATGTGATATACCACACTGGGGATCTTGGAAAGGAGCCGATGGTGGTACTCATTGGCAGGGATCCTGTGGAAGTGGTCATGCGCGCCTTGAAATTGTCAAAGTCGCTCCACTCTCACTAAGCTTTCCAAGTTTGAGACCTGAGCGGTAATCCGATCAAAGATTCCACTCCTGGCCTCCTCTAGGAACGATGCCATCTTGAAGAGGGGAACAATTAACACTCTTTCATACTCAACTATGCCCTCATCGTAAAGAGTTACAATAGTCGGTATGAGGATCACACGCTTCCAACTGCCTATATTGAGGGAGCTAAACTCCTGTAACTTGCCCAAGAATTCTAAACTCCTGCTAAGGTGCTTCGAGGCGGAGGCTCTAAGGGCCGAGGTCTTTCCAGGTCTTAGGTCCCAGCGCTTGCAATCTACCAAGATTATTCTCGGATTCTCCATGGCTATGACGTCTATCTCGTACCTCTTTCTTCTTGAAGAGAATCTGAAATTTCTGAAAGTTAAAAACCCCGCCTCCCTAATTATGTCAGACGTAAGCCCCTCAAAATCTTTCCACCCAGCCCTTCTCAGGATCTCCTCAAACGGCTCACCACGCCTCAGCCTTAACTCTAGGTCCCTTAAGGAGATCATTGTGTGGTACCTCTGCCGAAGAGAATATCGTGTGGGAGCCTTGCTATCGGCGGGGTGGTGAGTTTATGTGCATTTTCCACAACCCTCCTCAGGACACTCTCGACTTTTTGCCTCTCTTCCTCCCCAAACAACTCAACTATTTTACTCAGGCCGTATCCAAGATCCAAGTGGTAGTAAAGTATGGCGTCTATTTCTTCATAATCCATCCCCAACTCCTCTTTTATGGAATGTCCTGGCCAGAGTCTTGGGCTACTCTGCTTTTCTGCGATCTCCTCAGGTATGCCTAGGTGCCTTGCCAGGACCCTCACCTGAGTCTTGTACAGCCCTCCGATGGGGAGTATGTCGACGCCCCCATCGCCGTACTTTGTAAAATAACCTATGGTGAGCTCGCTCCTGTCACCGCTTCCAACAACGATTCTCCTCTCGAGATTCGCGAAGTAATATAGTATCGCCATTCTAATCCTAGCCTTAAGATTCCCCTCCGCCACCCTTTCACCAAATCTGCCAATATGCTTCAAAAAGCTCTCAACGATCTCTGTTATATCAATGGTCTTATACTCCAAGCCAAAGATCTCTGCGACCTTAATCGCATCTCGGAGATCGACCAAGGGCGTCGAAGTCGCCTCGGGCATTATTAGCGCCAGTACCTTGTCCCTTCCGAAAGCTTTCACCAAAAGTCCTGCGGTTGTGGACGAGTCCAGACCCCCGCTCAGCCCAAAGACCACTCCTCGGTCTTTGACCCGCTCTATTAAAAACTCGATTATACACTTCTCAGCCCCTGCCGCGTCAAGTTTTTTCAATACCTCAGCCCTCATATCTTTCCCGCCCCATATCTATCTCACATCGTATAAAAGCTTAAATTTCGCGCACCATCAATATGGTAACAGGTTGGTGCATTTATGGTCCACAAAGATCAGTTGATGGGCGCAGGCATACTGACCGTCTCAATAGCCCTTATAATCATTTACATCTATTGGCTCTTCTTCTCCCCGTACAGCTGGTGGGCGATAGTGATACCTGTGCTCGTGGGGGTTCTGGCTGTACTTGGCATTGCTGGGTGGATCGGATACACTATGGCTACAACCCCTCCACCCAAGCCCCTC
>CAZZJY010000093.1:0-3706 GCA_964654895.1 uncultured Nitrososphaerota archaeon | reverse complement strand
GAATAGAGGAGCTGCAATAGTGAGAGTAAATGCGAGCCGCCAGAACAGGCATATGTGACTGAATGCGAAGCCCCTGGCGAACGCTGGGAGCCCACAGGCTTGAGCCGTGGGCAGCTGTCTCATAGTCAAATATGATTTTGGATTACTTGACCGGATTTGATCGCCCAAAAGCTATAAACATGAAAATTTAGAATACAAGCGAAAATCCATTAGTTGGATTGCGCCATGGTGGTCCTCCGTGCAGAAATATTCTGTTGCGGTCATAGATTTTAAGGGTAATGTAAGGGATTCCGTTCGGAGAGCTTTGAAACTTCTTGGCTGGAAGTGCCCTCCAAACGAATCTATTCTCATCAAACCCAACATGATAAACTCAAAAACATCTGAAGAAGGCGTAACAACTGATCCCCAAATCGTTTCGGCTTTGGTAGAGGTCGCAAAAGATTTTGGGTGCAAGGTTTATGTTGGCGACTCTCCCGGAAACGCCCACCCTGGCAAGGCTCGCGAGGTGTTCTTGCTAACTGGCATGCTTAAGGCTATTGAGGAGAGTAGTGCTGAGTTTTTGGAATTTGAGGGTGACCCCCCAAAGGTGATTCAGACGGGTGGCGTGATTGTAAAGTCCATTGGTCTCGCCCGATGTATATTTCAGCACCGGATAATAAACGTCCCAAAACTCAAAACTCACATGCAAACTTTGATGACCGGGGCTATTAAAAACCTTGTATTCGGTTGCATCCCCGGCTCTGGGAAGGGCATTCTGCACCGGGTGGGCGTCACTCCAAAGAGGATGGCAAAAGCCATGATCGACGTGTACTCAGTCATACGCCCATTTGTCTCCCTCAACGTAATGGATGCCATTGTGTGCATGGACGGCAATGGTCCTACCGGTGGAAATCCTTTGAGGGTGAACAAAATCTTGGCGAGCGAGGACGCCTTAGCGCTGGATATGGTCTCGTTCAAGCTTGCAGGGATCGACCCCCTTAAAGTCCCTTATGTGCGGGAGGCCTCTCTGAGGGGGCTCGGACCAAGATCTTTTAATGAAATACATTTGCTGGGCGATCCACTAGAAGAGGTCAAATTTGAACTGCCATCTACTTTTGTGTCTAGGGTCTCCTCCTTTGCAGGCTACTTCACGCCACTGGTTACCGCCACTCCTCACATCATCCCTGAAAGGTGTACGGGTTGTGGAAACTGCTCCTCTGCCTGCCCCGCAGGTGCTATAAAGCTAAACGGGACAGCCCAAATTGACAGGTCAAAATGCATAAAATGCTACGTGTGCCATGAAGTCTGCGAGTTTGATGCGGTTGGTGTAAGAAAAGGATACTACGAAATTATAGATAAATGGGTTTTCTGACCCATCATGGGTGCTTGGACAACCTCAAATCCTCAGATCAAATACCTCCCAAAGGTCCTCTCGAAGTTTATTGGCAGGGGCTCTCCTTCTGATTCGATCTTCTGTTTGGCTGGCGGACATTCGCTATATAACTCATTTAGTCCCGTTAAGCGTTCATGGTAAGTCTCTTTAGTGTTGTCCTCGAGGATTACCCCAAGTGGTCTTTTGTCCCCATATTCGAGCGATACGATCTCTCTCATTTTTCCAACGAGGTCCTCTTTTTTATTGGCTATCGGATTCCAGTCCTTCAAGTACAGGGTATTGTTGGAGACCCACTCAGGTGTGTTCACATTGTTCCATGTGGGGCATGGTTGGATAACCTCGATAACCCCCGCACCGTTATGATTCAGTCCTGCCTTCAGTAAGGACTTTAGGTGCTCAACATTGTACGCATACCCCCTTGCAAGGAATGTGTAGCCTGCCATCATCCCGAGTAGAATAGGGTTGACGGGGTCTGCTATGTTGGGGGAGGCAAGGCTTTTCGTCTTTAAACCTTTACCTAGGGTTGGAGATGCTTGTCCCTTTGTGAGCCCGTAGACTCCATTGTTATGTATAACAACTAAAACCTCTATGTTTCTCCTCCCTAGCGCTATGAAGTGACCCATCCCTATCCCGAGGAGGTCGCCGTCTCCTCCATGGACTATCACTTTTAGTTCTGGATTTGCTATCTTTATGCCACTAGCAAAAGGTATTGCCCTCCCATGTAGGGTATGAACCCCATTTGTCCTAACAAAGTGCGCTATCTTCCCGCTGCAACCGATGCCTGAGACTATGACAAAATTCCTTCTGTTTAGGCCCAATTCAGAGAGTGCAAGTTTCAATGCGGAGAGTATGCCAAAATTTCCACATCCAGGGCACCAATCAGGCCATACTTCAGAGCTCCACTCAGCCGCCACTTCACTCCCCTCCCGTCAGGACTATACGTCTCTCCCCCTCTATTATCCGCCTGTATGCGCTGATGACCTCGTCTTCCGAGACAGATCTTCCATTGTACTTCAAAACTCTATAATCTACCTCCCTCCTGCAATAATGCGATATCAGCCAAGCAAGCTGCCCAGTGTAATTTGCCTCAATTGACACTATCCTTCGAGCTTTGGCAATAAATTTCCATACATAGTCTGCTGGGAAGGGCTCCATCATCCTCACCTGAAGCATTGCAACATTCTTTCCGAGGGCATTGAGCGTCGGCAGAGCGTCCAAGGCAGCCCCCTTTGTGGTTCCCCATGTTAATATAAGATCTTCGTACCCATCAGAACCATAAAACTTCGCCTTATCTCTGTCAGGTACTTCTTTGAGAACTTTCTCCCTCTTCTCCATCCTTTTCCTATACATCTCCTCCCTAACAAATGGATCTTCGCTTATATTCCCGCGCTCATTGTGTTCATCTCCCGTATACCACTGGATTGATTTACCAAGAAAGGCTCTTGGCGAGATCCCGCTTTCAGTAAACTTGAATCTCTTGTAATCCTCCGTACCATCAACAACCACTCCTCTGTCAATCTTGATGTCAGGGGAGGGAACTGGAAGAGTTGTTACGGAGTTGGCAAGACCCTTATCGAGGAGGTGAATTACCGGCACTTGAAAGATCTCGGCATAATTGAAACATTTGATTGCATCCTCCATGGCCTCCTGATGGTCTCCAGATGCTATAACAATCCTCGAAAATTCGCCGTGGCCTGCAAATATTGAGAAGATTAAGTCTGACTGGCTGTGCCTCGTCGGGAGACCTGTCGATGGTCCTCCCCTCTGGTAGTATGTTATCACCAGAGGGACTTCATTAATCCCTGCCCATCCAAACCCTTCGACCATTAACGAAAAACCAGGTCCACTTGTCGAGGTTGCACTCCTAACACCTGTCAAAGCTCCACCAATCGCCATTCCTATCGCTGATATCTCATCCTCGGTCTGGACAACTATGGGCGTCCCAATCACCCTCCCCTCATCATCAAATATCTTGGGGATCTCTTCTATCGCCATTGACTCGTCCGCTGCTGGGGTTATTGGATAATACGTCTGAACCCTCAGTCCGCCGATTATCTTGCCTACCGCCACCGCCTCAGCCCCTGCAAGTAATAACCTCCTTCCCCTCTTACCTCCCACTTGTTCCCTCTCGTCTTTCTTCACAAATTGAACCTTCTCAACTTTTGAGAGCCTTTCATAGACTGCGTCCACAACTTTTCTGTTGACTTCCACTACTCCTGCCTTCCCTGCGAAGAGAGTGTCGATGGCGCCATAGACGATGCCTTTTTCAAAGCCCATTATGGAAAGTATCGCCGACGTTACGGCCGTGTTCATCGTTCTCTCAATCGGAATACT
>CAZZJY010000092.1:0-2809 GCA_964654895.1 uncultured Nitrososphaerota archaeon | reverse complement strand
GCTTGGCCAAAAATCAATCTTGAGACGCTGCTGGCCTGGGATCCAGAAATAATAATAATTGTCGGTTACGATAACTTGGTGATCCAATCCCAGCTCGACTTGATCATGAAGAGCAGCGTATGGAATAACCTTAAGGCCGTTAAAGAGTCTCATGTGTACACAGTCCTGATCGGTTCTAGGACAGAGGGCGCCTATCTGGACTGGGGACCGAGGATGTTGATTGGCGAGATGAAGTTGGCGAAGATAGTCCAGCCCAAATATTTCGGAGACCTAAACGTTGATGTCGTCTCAGACATGCTATTCTCGACCTACTACACCCAATAGGTGGCACCATTGCCCCACCAAAGAAAAAGTGTTTTTTTCCTTCTGCTCCTTCTCCCATTGCCCGTATTCCTTCTATCCCTAACCATCGGTTCTTACCACATCCCATTTGGGGAGGTGCTGGCGATCCTGTTCCGAGGCATTGATCCGCTTCCCAATTCTTCCCAAACTCAAATATACAGAGACGTTATCTTCATGATTAGGCTGCCTAGAATCCTTCTGTCTCTTCTTGGCGGAATAGCCCTCTCCGTCTCTGGTGCATCCCTGCAGTCAGTATTCAAAAATCCCTTAGTGGACTCTTACATACTGGGTTTATCCGCCGGTGCTGGGCTGGGAGCGGCACTCGCCATCGCGTTTCTCCCAAACTTCGCCGGTCTTACACAAATCTTTGCCTTCTCATTCTCATTATTAGCCTTCATGTTGACATACTTCGTTGCGCGCGACCGTGGGCAGGCATCAACGGTATCGCTTGTATTGGCTGGTGTGATAGTGACAGCGCTCTTCTCTGCCGCCCTTTCAATGATCAAATTCTTCACGGCTCCTGAGAAGCTTTCAAGCGTGGTTTACTGGCTTATGGGGAGCATGGCTGTCTCCGGGTGGGACGAGGTCCTGCAGTCTGGTCCTTTAATACTATTCGCCTTTATCATCATTAGCCTGATGCGCTGGCGGCTTAACGTTCTCTCTATGGGTGACGAAGAGGCAAAGTCTCTGGGCATCAACGTCGAGAGGGACAGGCTTGTGATCCTAATAACAACAACTCTCATGGTCTCGTCATTCGTGTCTGTGTCCGGGATTATAGGTTGGGTGGGCCTAGTGATCCCGCATTTGGTTAGGATGCTGATGGGGACTCCTGACAACAGGATTGTAATACCCATTTCTGCCAGCCTGGGTGGGGTCTTTTTATTGCTGGCGGACGATGTGGCGAGATCCCTTACATCTTACGAACTCCCTGTAGGTGTAATAACGACGATAATCGGGGCGCCTTTCTTCCTTTATCTGCTGAGGAGAAGGGGTGGAAGCTCTTGGAGACAATAGTTTCAGTGGAAGACCTCTCTTTTTCATATGGGGGTAACTTCAAACTGAATTCCATATCTTTAAATGTATCAGAAGGGACGGTCCTTACACTGTTGGGTCCGAATGGGTGTGGCAAGACAACTTTACTTAAATGCATTAATGCCCTTCTCAAACCAGAACGTGGTAAGGTGGTAATCTCTGGCAGAAACGCCCACGAATTAAGGAGGTGGGAACTTGCCCGTCTCGTGGGGTACGTGCCCCAGGCTCATGTCCCCCCTTTCCCCTACTCCACGCTGGATCTTGTGTTGATGGGAAGAACGGCCCACCTCGACTTCTTTCAACAACCCTCAAATCTGGACTACCAGATCGCAGAAAAGGCATTGAGTATGGTTGGACTAGATCACCTAGAGCACCGACCGTACGACCAGCTGAGTGGTGGGGAGAGGCAGTTGGCATTGATAGCGAGGGCAATAGCGCAAGAACCGAAGCTTTTGCTATTGGACGAGCCCACTGCTCACCTCGACTTCAAGAACCAATTTTTGGTGCTCAGCATGGTGAAACGCATCGCGAAGGAGAATGGAATCGGTGTTATAATGAGCCTCCATGACCCAAATCACGCCATACTTTTTTCTGACACTGTAGCACTAATGAAAAATGGATCTATTTTTGCCGTGGGTCCTTCCCATTCAGTAATCACCAAGGAAAAAATTGAAACTGTTTACGAAATTTCCGTTAGAGTAATCAATCACACTGACGGTTTTCTTGTGGCACCATCCATGGAGAATTTTTCATAAAACTACGGGGTTATTTGGGAGGACTGCGGCTGTTGAATCCCCGTAACTACAGATTTCTTCTAAAAATTATGTAGCTCATAAGTCATAATCCTTCTTAACGCCATAAAGTAAGCAACGTAAATCTAAAACTACAACCCACCATAAAATCCAAAGTTCTAGTCTGATATTGCCCAGAAGCAGTGTTTATAGAGGGGGAGGTTTAATTATTATGTTGATCTTTGACAACAAAGGAGATCAAATTGAAACGAAAATTCCTCGCTACCAAAGAAAATTTGGCAGATAAGATAAACGAGATAGCAAAAGAGCATGGCAGGACTGTGTTCAGCATAGTCAACGAAGCCCTAGGTGCTTTCATAAGAGCAAACGAATGGGGCAAAGATCTAACCACAATAATAGAGGATGCCCGGATCCTGGAGATCGCAAGGAACTCTGGCATGGTGTTGATACCCGAACCCCTCCATGAACGTCTGATGGAATCTGCCTCCTTCGACTCAAAAATGAGGGAATATTGGAGGTCTTCTGGTGTGGTTTTCGGAAAGTACTTGGACCTAAACGGCATCAAAGACCTCAAAAAAGTCGAGAGGGTTCTAAAAGAGGTTGTTGGCGTAAATCCTGACATCTCAATCTCAAGTGAGCGGCTCGTATGTATATCCCCAAGGCTGGGGGAGAAGAGATCTGAG
>CAZZJY010000091.1:0-3399 GCA_964654895.1 uncultured Nitrososphaerota archaeon | reverse complement strand
CGCCCCCGCCTCCGCCTAGGCCAGCCCCACCACCCTTGGGCTCCGCGCCGACCAGCTCGTCGGCGGGGGGTGCGGCGGATGGCGCTGCCTTTTTCCTCCTGATTCCGCGCGCCAGCCTGAGTAATGAGAGTCTCGTAAATTTGCCCACCTTCCGGGTGGCGTCAGCTGGAGACTGTCCTCCCCTGCGCCGTTCCTCCTTGGTCCTGACCAAGTCGTAGAAAAGAAACACCATAATCCCGACTGAAAAGACGAGGGCGAAGATAACGGCAAACGGCAGGAAGAAAATGGTCACCCATGTAAAATCGATCATGTGTTCACCCCCTCAATCATTCTTGTACCTGAATGAGTATATGCATACGCATTTTCGTCCGTTTCCATTACCGTTTCTGTTATCTTTTTCACGGTTTTGATTTTTCTAAGAGACATTTTCCTTTTCCCCTCCATTAAAATGGCACGGGTGCAATCCTAGAAAGACCAATATATGCCAAGTAATTCGCCACCATCGTAAGGAACAGGTAGTAAGTCATCCACCCTGAGACAATGAAAAGACCTGTGTAGAAAGCCATGTTGAACTCCTGCTCCCCGGTGATTTCGTAGAGTATGAACGCGTTTATTAAGGAAAGAGCAAACATCAGGATGTAGATATAATTAGAGATGAGCGGCACGGAAAGCTCTCCCACGAAGAGCACCGCTATACCAGAAGCCTGGAACTGTTTGAACAGTTCGGCGAATGTGCCCACAATGGCCATCACCAGACCCATAATCGCACATAGGACAGGATGCATTGGAACGACTATGCCCTTCATCAGTGCCGCGGTCTCTCCCACCCTTTTTCTTAGTGAAAGCAAGAAGATGGCACTGTTTGTGATCAGCGGTCCGTACAGCTTTGCCGGGGCGCCGTAAGAGTTTGCCTCCACGAAGGCATCCACGTGGATTCTTATAAGTTCGCTAGATGTCTCTTTCTTGAAAGACGACCAGCTCGTATTCTTGCTTATTCCCAGCCCAAGCCTCGCGGCCGTCCTCTTGACATAAGAAGAAAGTTTTCCGAAATCGAGTCTGGCAATATCCTGAAAGGCAAACATTAAGGATGTGCCAAGCGTCGAAAGCGACGTAGCAAGCATAGTTATAAACTCTGGGAAGCGCTCGTCAAGAACCTCAATCTTTTTGGTCCTTCTGAGGCCGAAGTACCCGATTAACAGCGCAGGAAGGCCCGTAAACGCCTCCAGCACGAGGCCGAAATCCCTCGGGAGTAACCCCAGCACCAGCAGTACGAGAACGCAGATGTTCAGGGCGAGGGTGACCCTCAATATTAATTTATCGAGTTTCAGGAGGCGGGTCAGATCCTCCGACCTCTCTCCGCAGGAGACCAAACGTACCAATGGTGAGTAGACATAAAAAAGTATGGAAAAAAAGGCATAAATCGCGATCACTCCGGGCACCGTCACACCTATCATCTCCAAACCAGCACCCCAGATCATCCCAGAGAATATAATTATCATGACTATGAGCACCCCCGAAGAAAGGATCGCGCTGTAGGCCTCCGTGAAACGTCTCAGTCGGGTGTGGGACCTCTCAGCATCACTTGAGTACATAATCATGAAGGTGTTGTACTCCTTATTTAGGAAGGCCACGACATCCTCGCCTATTTTGGATATCTGGGCAAAACGCTGAAGGAAGTCCCTAAGGTAGGGAAGACGTGCCTCCTTTCTCGTTATCTCTATTGACCTGGGGAGATCCACCCCGATCTCAACCAGAAGGGAGATTTTTTTCATGAATTTAGTAATACTCTCGAACTTACTGCGTGCTGCGGCCCTAACAAGTTCTAGGGAGGAGATATCGGCGTACGCGCATGCCAGCATATACATCAAAAAGAAAGGCATGGTGTGCCACAGATACTTGGTGGTCCTGGCGTATCTTAGCGCGAGTACACGATCCCTGAGAGAGAGCTTATTCCGCTCCTTGATCTTTTTTGCCTCGAGCAGCTTCAGCTCTTCTTTGGTATCCTGTGGCATCCACGGAGGAATCTCTTCCGCAACGAGAGTCATTTCTTCACCCCCCTTGAAACCTTGATGCCAAAGGCAACAAAATAACCAGCCCGCGCATCTGTAAGGAGCAACTTACCAGCATGTGTGTGGCAGATCTGATAACGCCAGCAGGACCTGCATGCACGCTGCTTGGATAGAGTGCCCCTATATCTGGTGATAGATGGACACAGTACATGATACTTCACTTCGCTCCCTCCTTCAACAGCTTATCCACAGCTTTCATAGTGAATGGATCAAAGTTCATGTCAGCTATGTAGGGGTTGTCGTATATCTTGGAAAGGGCAGCATACACATCATAATAATCCATCACATTCATCTCCACGAGTTTGTCAATTATATAAGACCTCAACTCCAGCTCGTTGTAGATCTTCCTGGCGTCGCTGGGCGAGAGGCCCTTCATGGGAGCGATCTTGTACTCAAGGAGGTAGCTGTTTCCAACACCCCGGAAGTTGTGTTTGTCAGTTACAGGATCCCAAGAGAAGATCTCGATGAAGTTGTACGACTTTTCAACCGGGTCTATGCCAATAATCTCACATATCCCAGTGACGCGCCTCTCGAACTTTCCGGTCTTAGGACTCTTGACGCTGCTCTGGAAGACGACGACGTTCAGGTTGTCAACGTAGGCAGCAGGGATGTTTATCGGATCCCCGGTTATCCTCTGTATGAGCTTCTGCATCGACGCCGCATGGAAGGTCGAGATCACTGGATGCCCTGTTTGTATGGCTTGGAAAGCCACATTACCCTCACGTCCCCTGATCTCCCCGACAATTATGTAATTCGGTCTCTGCCTCAAAGCGGATTTCAGCAGATCGAAAAGCTCTATGGAGGAGGACTCGCTCTCTCCCCTCCTTGTAACCTCGCTGACCCAGTTAGGGTGTGGGATGTAAACTTCTGGAGTATCTTCAATAGTAATTATCTTAGCAGTAGGCCTTATGAAGACTGTTATGGCATTCAGGGTTGTGGTTTTTCCAGATGCTGTCTCCCCGCATATGAACATTGACATTCCGTGCTCCAGCATTATCCATAAGTATGCTGCCATTTTCGAATCGAGCGTGCCAAACTTCACAAGTTGCGTTACGCTCATGGGGATCTTGGAGAACTTCCTTATCGTGAAGTTCGTACCCCTCCTGCTGACGTCGCCGCCAAACACGACGTTGAGCCTTGACCCGTCTGGCAAGGAGGCATCGACGATGGGACGCCTTGGGCTGACCGGGCGACCTATCCTTTCGCATATGCGGACTACGAAAGAGTCCAAAGATTCCGCGGTGGGGAACTCTATCGAGGTCTTCATCGAGCCAAAGATCTTATGCTCAACGAATATGGGACCAACACCGTCGCAGGATATGTCTTCAAT
>CAZZJY010000090.1:0-3792 GCA_964654895.1 uncultured Nitrososphaerota archaeon | reverse complement strand
CTCAATACATTACCCTCACAGTATTTTTAGGGGCGTACTATATTTTAGAGTTTGCGCCAATAGTGTAATGTGAGAATTATGGAAAAAGTGGTCTACCTCATCTCTGGCGGCATAGACTCCCCAGTAGCTGCATATCTGGGCATAAAGAAAGGATGGCACCCAGTATTCGTCCATTTTGACAATTTCCCTTTCACCGACGAGTCAACAAGAGAAAAGGCAATTAAAATGATCCGTCATCTCATTAATATCACAGGGGTGGAAGGGGAAACACTCCTAGTCCCACACGGAAGGGACTTGGAAATTATCGTGCAAAGGTGCAAGAGGAACTTGTCTTGCCTCCTTTGCAAAAGGATGATGTACAGAAAAGCAGAGATCATCGCAAAAAATTATGGATGCAATGGCATCATTACCGGCGAGATCATTGGCGAACAAGCAAGCCAGACGCTGAGAAACCTTATCTTAAACAGTAAAGTCATTGAAATGCCCATTATAAGACCTCTGTTAGGAATGAACAAGGTCGAGGTTGAGCATATAGCAAAGAGGATCGGCACATTCGAGCTGAGCCTCGGTGCCACCAAACCATGTGGCGCAGCTGCCATAAAGGCAAGGACCCAAGCAGACGAGCTCGAGCTGTCAACCGAGGAGAAGAAGATCCCCATACCTTCCCTGCTAGAAGAGAGCATCAAAAATGTGATCTTTCTGGAGAGAGTGTGAACTTTCTGTACTCGCACCGAGAGTAAAAATTTTCTAGTGTACCTATTTCCTGTGGGCAGATAACACTAAAGACCCTCTCATCAGGATGGTACTCCCCGACTCCAATGTATTTTGACCATTCGTCCAATGTTTTGTCCTCCAAGACCATTAAGGGAAAGAAGACTTTTACGTTAAGTCTAGAGAGTGGTAAGATCTCCTTTACACTTCTTGGCCTCAGTCCAGATACGATCCCCGCAATGCCCTCCTTTCTGGCAATCGTGACCGCAGCAGCCAACTCATAACTCATCAAAAATTCTTCACCCCCTATCGGTAGGGGGGCTACAATAGTCTCAAGAGATGCGTTTGGCATCCACTCCAAGAGGACCTTTAAATTACTCAGCGCTTCCTGGGGCACCTCCCCTTCAACCTCATAAGTCACCGCCCTCAGCGAGACGCCCCTCTTTAACATGCACCACGATGCAAGAAGGGACTCTTTTGTCTCATCTATCACTCCCAGTAGAGGATCTTGAGTTCCGACAGGAAAACCGTCTGGTCCTTTCACGGAGTCAAGGTAGATATATGCCTTATCGTCCCTTATTTCAACATACAAAGTCTGGTCAGGACTGTCCAGATCTACCCTCAGGCCCTTTTTAGCCTCTAAGATCGCTTTACCTAGCAATGAAGCCACCTCCACACTTGTGTAATCATGCTTTCCACTTCTCCGACACCGCACAGAAAAAGATCCGGGTCTAAAATGCGTGATGGCGAGTTCTGTACCCTTCTTTATTATCTCCTCTAGTTTTGAAGAGGTTGAGACCCCCGCCGAAGCTGAGGAAACCCCAAACATGCGCGCTACTTTCTTGGAGACTTTCTCGGCTTCTTCTGTGTGCACGTAGATCCTGCCTGCAGCCCTCGAGATCTTAGAGAATTTTATGCTATCCCTTTTCAAAGAACTTCGAATAATCTTCACCAGCATTCTCTCATAGATGCTTCGCACGGGTCTACTTTTTATGCCGATCTCCCCGCCCATTCTAACTATGACAACGCCACTTCCGCACATGTTCTCATCCAAATAACCTATAAGAAGGGTACAAGAAAAAGATATTGTGAATTTAATCGGTCATAGCCTGTTATTGATTAAAAATAAGGAGGGCTAATCTTGGTCCAGGACATAGAGACTTCTCTAAGAGAAGAGCTCGTCAGGTGCATGAAAATTCTCCACAACAGAGGCCTCATATCTGGTCTTGGCGGAAACGCGAGCGCCAGATTGCCTAGGGAGAAGGCGATACTAATAACACCGAGCGGGAGATTCAAAGGGGACCTCGCCCCAGAGGATATCGTGAAGATAGACATGGATGGTCGCGTGTTGGAGGGTTGTCTTAGACCCTCAATAGAAGGTCCGCTCCACACCGCTATTTACAGGAGCAGCCCGCACATAAACGCAGTTGTTCACTCACACAGCCCATTTACGACCGGTCTCGCTTTGGCCGGGAGGAAAATCGAGCCAGTCAACTACGAGGCTGCCGTATTATTCAAGGACGTTCCGATTTTGGAATTCAGACCCCCGGGGTCGAAGGAGCTTGGCGAGCTTGTGGCAGAAAACATCAGGAATCGAAGGGCAGTAGTGCTCCAGAACCATGGCGTGGTCGCAGTGGGCGCAACACCCCTCGAGGCACTGTGCACAATAGAATCCTTGGAAGAGGTTTCCATAATGATTTTTGTAGCTTCTCACTTCGGAGAAGTTAAACTTATACCAAGGGATCTGATTTAGAGATCGAAAATTCTGGGGAAGTCCCATGCTTGACATAAAAATGATAAGGGAAAACCCGGAAATGGTCAGGTCAAACCTGGCGCGCAGAAACGACCCCGAGATACTCAGGATGTTTGACGAACTGATCGAGTACGACAAGTCTTGGAGGAGGTACTTCGCTGAGGCAAACGAGTTACGTAGCCAGAGGAACAGGATCACAGAGGAGATTGCAAGGCTAAAAAAGCAAGGCTTGGATGTAACTGAAAAGTTGAGGGAGGCAGCGGCTATCCCCGCACGTATCAAGGAGATAGAGTCCAAGATGCAGGAATACCGGGAGAAGATGGATTACATACTTATGCGCCTCCCTAACTTGATGGACGATTCGGTACCTTTCGGAAAGGACGAGAATGACAATGTTGTTATCAGGACCTGGGGGGAGATAAGGACCTTCAATTTCAACGCTAAGGATCACATTGATCTGGCGCTGGAACTAGATCTGATCGATATAGAAAGGGCAGCAAAAGTTTCCGGGTCTCGTTTCTACTACCTAAAGGGCGACTTGGTTAAACTTAACTTTGCACTGATTAAATACGGATTGGACTTCATGACTAGACGGGGCTTTATCCCTTTTCTCCCGCCCTACATGATGAAGAGAAAGATCTTGGAGGGGGCAGTATCCTTAGCGGACTTCCAGGACACCATATACAAGGTTGAGGGGGAGGACCTCTTCCTAATTGCTACCTCTGAGCATGCATTACTCGGGCTTCATTCAGACGAGATTCTTGATGGCAACAGATTGCCTCTGAGGTACTGCGGCATCAGCCCGTGTTTCAGGAAAGAGGCTGGTGCCCATGGCAGGGACACTAAAGGCATATTCAGAGTGCACCAATTTGAAAAAGTGGAGCAGTTCGTATTCTGCAAGCCCGTTGACTCTCCCAAGGAACATGAACTACTCATTAAAAATGCCGAGGAATTCTTCCAAAGCCTGAAACTTCCTTACAGGGTTGTTAATGTTTGTAGCGGAGATCTTGGGACTGTGGCTGCTAAAAAGTACGACCTCGAGGTGTGGTTACCAGGTCAGGGAAAATACCGAGAAATGGTCTCTTGTAGCAACTGCACCTCCTATCAGGCTATCAGGTCGAACATAAGGTTCAGAGACAAGCCAAATGAACCGACAAAATACGTCCACACATTGAACTCCACACTAGTGGCAACGGAGCGGGCAATAGTCGCGATACTCGAAAATTACCAGCAGGAGGACGGTAGCATAATTATACCCGATCCGCTGATCCCATACATGAATGGGCAAGACATTATAAAGAGCCACAAAAAAAGGTAAATCGAAATTA
>CAZZJY010000089.1:0-5269 GCA_964654895.1 uncultured Nitrososphaerota archaeon | reverse complement strand
AATCTGATCTTTGCAAAGTTAACGTTTCCTAGGAACCATCTAAAAGTCAACATTCTAACCCAAAGGTGCTTGCAAAACCAGAAAGTTGAATTATGGCACGGAAAATTAGAGCGCCCAATCGTACTCCAAGGTGGCAAAGGTAATGAAAGCAAATTTTTAGATTGGGTAAGCGCCCGATTTCAATTCTTGTGAGCACTAGTCGGGCAGAAACGGGCAAGATGGCTAAACTTCCCTAATCTTTAATATCTCTTGGTAGAGGTCTTTTAGAGTGCCCTGGTAGTCAGCCTCCCCCCGTTCTATCTTGTCCATTATTGATTCGAGTTTTCGCGTTGCTTCCTCGGACGTATAATCTCCGAACCTCAAACTCAGAAAATTGTAGACTCTGTAGCCCAACGTGGTACTAATGAGCCTATTCCCCCTCTCGATGGCATATCCCCTTTCCAAGATCGTGGCGACAGTCCTTGCGTAGGTGCTAGGCCTTCCGATGCCCCTCTCCTTCATCAAGGCGATCAGTTCACCCTGAGTGAAAGGTCTTGCCGCTGGCAAGTACAGCAATTTCGCGAATTTTAATGCGTATTCACCTTCGACAACGGGGTTTGCTGTTTTTATGGGAAGTATTTTGTTAAAGCCTTCGCTCAAGACACTGACTGGGCGCTCGAGATGCGCCTCGTTCCCATCTATCAAGACCTTGAACTTTTGGTAGAGGATTTTGACTTCCCTCATCTGGCTTGCGATGAAACGTCTGAATATTAGGTCGTAAAGTTTGAAATGCTCGCTTGTAAGTTCTTTTGGGAGCCTCACAATTCCCACTGAGATTAGGTTCTTCAGCTCCTCAGCATCCAAAGCTCTTGTGGGTCTGATGCACTCGTGCGCACCCTCTGTGAGATAACTCCGCGGAACAAACAGCGAAGGGTACCTCTCCTTGATGTAGTCCCTGGCGATGCCAATCCCCGTGGTCGAGACCGTTGTTGAGTCTGTCCTGTGGTACGTGCACAGACCAGTATCAAACAGGTCTTGGGCGACCATCATAGTCTTTGTGGCTGAGAAGCCGAGCTTAGATGAGGCGTCGTGGAGCAGGGCGTCGGTTGTGTACGGCGGGAGGGGCTTTATGGTCCTCTCCTCAGTTTTTAAATCTACTATCCTTGCCCTCAATTCGCCGATGCGCTCTAGGGGTGATTGGACTGTCGGATTTTCCACAGAGAGTCTCAGGTCGTTTGAGATCACCACATATAGAACTTTCTTTTTCTTCCTCGATTCGTTGACCCGCTCTATTATCCAACCAAGAACCGGAGTCTGCACCCTCCCAGCAGAGAGCCTGCGGTTCTTGAACCTTTGCCAGAGTTTCTGGCTGAGCTCGAAACCCATCCAACGGTCTTCGATGCGTCTAACTATCTGGGCCTCAACCATTCTCAAATTGATCTTTCGTCTGCTCCTTAATGCCTGAAGAAAAGCCTGCCTCGTAACTTCATGAAACTCCAGCCGCCCCACTTTGCCATTCAAAGGGTAAAGCGAACAGAGAAGGTCGTAAGCTATTTTCTCCCCCTCAGTATCAGGGTCGGTGGCAATGAAGACGGTGTTCGTTTCCAAGGCGACTTCCTGCATGGCGCTTACTAGCTCGCTTTTGGAGTAGAATTCCTGGCTCCTGCATTTTGGACAGAGGTCCAAGCCAGTGAACTGTTCCCCGCATCTCCTGCACTTCTTTATGAAATTGTATATGGGGATGAAGGCTCCGTCTTGAACCTTTACACCATGAAAACCTTCGTTTGTCACCAGGTCGTATATGTGCCCCATACTTGCGATAATGTTGAGGTTAAATTCCTCTGTGTTGACCTCGTAGACCGTAGTTTTCCCGATCTTCCTCCTGTAGGGCCTCCCGAAAAACCTTGATATGGTTCTAGCCTTTGTCGGCGACTCCACAATCAGGAGGGCTGGCTTAATGAAGTCCCTAACCTTTCTGACTATTCTCCCCTCCCGTATCTCCCGGATCACCGTCCGGTCAGCATCAACTTTTTTGAGCCAATTTTCTGCTGTTTTAGGGTCAAACCTCTTCCATGTTGATTCCCCAAGAATGAGTTTAAGCTTTCGCCTGAGGGAGTAGAACGCCTTCTCGTCGTCCACAAGCAAGAAACTTGCACCCCGCGTTATCCCCCCAGCAAACATCCTCGAGGCTCTGCCGGAAGCCTGAACTTAAGCCACCGGGTCTGCCACAACGAGGTACAATTCCCCATTCGTCCTCTTCAGGGAAATTTCTTTGCTCTGTGTTATTCCGTCAATAACCTTGGGGGTGATGGCGCCCTTTAAAAAATCCCTGGCTTCCACAATCAGGCTTTTGACGTAATCTTCATAGCCGTTGAGTTTTGTGCGCGATTCTATGGATGCCCTGACGATTTCAAGCGTATGCCTGCTTATAGGGGTTATTCTGCGGAGGTTGTGTATTATTTGGCTCGCCCTGTCCCTTTGACCCTTCTCCAATAAACCCCTAATATTTTTGAGGAGCGCAAGAATCTTGATGGGATTGTATTCATCCCAGCTCAGTTTAATCTCCATTCTCGGCACGCCTGTGAAGACCACGTAGCGGACCCTCTCCGGGAGGTCTATTCCCCGTGCGAGGGGGCTTCTGAAGGTCGCAACCCCTATTAGGGCGTCGTACTCGCCACTCTTGAATTTGTCCAGAAGCTCACTGTCAATCTTGACAGAGGAGTTTGTCCTCACACCGTTTGCATTCAAGAACTCGCCCAGCTTGAGAACGTAATCCTTGCCAAAGACTGATGGCACAAAAATCAAGCATCCTGGACCGAAACTCCTGACCAAGGACAGGACTTGGCCCTCAATATCGCGTCTAGCTTCAACATAAAAGTCCTTGATTTTTCTCAACAGTTCCGGTTTGAAGCCTACCTGAAAGCTTAGAAGTTCCTCGAAGAGCCTTATCCTCTTCGTCCTCCTAGCCTTCATAGTGGCCCCCGAAACAACCAATAAGCCAATACTGTTTCGTTCTTTGTAACTCTCGATCTGGCTTCTCAACGACTCTATCCTCCCCACAACTTCAGAACAGGCTTTACCCATCCTTTTTAGCTGGACTGCCTCCCTTCTTAGGGCCAAAATCTGGAGGGCGGCATCTACAATGGCTTCTTCAAAGCCCAACACAGTCAGGATTCTATCTACGTTTCTTGGAGATTTCAGGAAGGAGTCGACGTCATCAACAAACATGAAGTCAAACTTTTTGTCCTTCAAAACCTCGAAGTGGCTTATTAAGAACCTCTCGGTCGTCACCAGGATGTCAAAATCAAATCTAGCGACCTTATCGAGCAGTTCCTTTTTCTCTTCGTCAACTAGTCCACTGTGGTAACAAATTTTTCTCAGACGTATCCCCAGCCTCTGTGAATAGAGGTCTATTTTTTCGGAGACCTGCTGCACTAGGAGGGTCGTCGGCACCACAATGTAGCTTTTCTTCCCCCCTGCAGCGAAATGGAGGGCTGCAAAAGTGCCAAAAGCGGTCTTTCCAACGCCTGTGGGCGCGACGATTGAAAAGCTGCGTTTTAAAAGAATCCTCTTAGTCCATAACTCCTGAAGAGACCACATCCTGTGTCCGATAGCCTTTCTGAAAAATGCGGAAAATTTTCCAAACTCGTCACGGAAATGGAAGATCTCATCAGCATGAAGCAGCTTCCCCCTCTCCTCAAGAGCCTTCAGCACATGTTTCCAAGACCTCAGCTCCTCGGCATTTTCAAGGCAATTTTCACAGATCCCGAACTTCAAAAGGCGCTCGTCTGAAATTGCGCCCCTGCAGTTCAGACAGAGCCCACAATAAACAGCCCTCAAAGCAACCACCATCTTAAACTTTGGACTTTATCTCAGCAGGTATTGAGGCAAAATGATGCCAACTTTACGGCGGTCAAATGCATTTTAAGCCAAGGCCTTCATCATTGCAAAAACCTCAGACATGCTGGATGCAACGGCATCGGCCCCAATCTTGCTGGCGAGTGGTCCTCCCGCGATTATCTTAACGTCAGGTCTTAGTTGCCTTACCGATGCCACTAGGCTCTTGAGATTCGCCTCTGTCTCGGTGTCGATGCATGAGAGGACAAGGAACCTGAGTGAAGGGTCTGAGAGTTCTGATTTTATGTCATCGATCCTGACGCCTCCCTTCGGGCAAAACACCTTGACATTTTTAGATCTTAGGTAGGTGGCGATTATGTCCCTCATCAGCGTGTGACCCTCGCCAATCACTGTTGCCACTATGGCTGAGAAGAGAGGGGTCCCCAGGGGCGTGGCAGATTCTATCACCCTGAGTACCCTTCTAGTTGTGAAGTATGCCACGTCCCAATTCTTTAAGGTTCCAGCAGGGTCCTTCTCGTAAAGCGAGATGAAAGTATCCCACGCTGCCAGGACGCCCTTATTCAGAATATCCTCAACGGTGTATCTCTGCAGGGCCTCCCTTGTGGCGTTGACTGCAGACTCCTTATCGCCTGAAAGGATTGCAGCAGCAATGAGGCTTAACACGTCATTCTTTGACCGGAGCCCCATTTTCCATTACCACTCTTCCATCCACATACAGAGTGCCTTTATCCATGGGTTTTATCATATCCAGGTGGGCAGATGCCTTATTGGTCCCGTGGTAGCTTCCTGTGTTGTTGCCAACGGCGATGTGTATTGTTCTGTAAATCTTCTCGTCAACGATTATGCAACCGTTGGTGAACTCTGCCCCAGGGTTACACCCTATGCCTAGCTCAGCTATGCGGTCTATATCGCCAGTGTTTGAGTCAAAGAACGCCCTGAGCCGCTCTCCGCCCTCTTCAGCCTCGAATGACGCCACTTTGCCCCCCTTGAACTCTATTTTGAGGTTGACAACCTTTCCGAAGCCAGGAATCACCACAACTGGGAATGTGACGTATCCGTCCGCAGAGGCCTCTATGGGAGCGACAAAGACTTCGCCTGAAGGGATGTTCAAACCTACGTCGCCATTAGCAGCGTCCTCCTCAGAGATTATGGCATCGTCTACAATAACGGGCCTTCCCTTTATGCTGAAGGACAAATCTGTATCATCGGAGAGGATGCGGACCATGTCAGCCCCACGGAGTGCTTTAGAGTAGAAGTTGCACAGCTCCAGCATCTCATTTTTGAAGGACATCCTAATGCTGTTTATGAAGATCTCCCTGAACCTGTCTGGGCTGATCCCGTAAGCCCTCGCGGCGCCGGGTATCGGCCACCCAAAGTAGACCCACCTCATCCCCCGCTTGTCCATTATCTCGTAGAGTTTTTGGCGGTTCTC
>CAZZJY010000088.1:0-17862 GCA_964654895.1 uncultured Nitrososphaerota archaeon | reverse complement strand
CTTGGGTGCTCCCAGAGCGTCTCCGGGCCCCTCCCCCCGCCCCTCCCGGCCCCGCCTCCATGCCCCAGGGTCCCCCATGCCCCCCTCGTCCAAGTCTCTCTGAAGAGACAACAAAATTTCAGATGCTTCAGCACCCGCCGTTGAGAGGTAGGCTTGTATCGCCCCCCAACGGTAGTCGAGAGCCTCTACCCTTCTGACGCCAAGCCGGCGGGCAATTGACCGGAAGATCGAGACCCGACGGTCATAATCCTCCTTTGTGATCATGGGCAGCCACTGAAAAGGAGTGCTACTCTTTGGAATTAATGGATTTATAGAGATGTGAATGGAGGATGGTCTGAAACCTGATGAGATGACTTTGGAGAGGAAGGGTTCAAGATCGTTTAGATCACTGTCAGACTCGCCGGGGATCCCAACCATAAAGTAGAGTTTTAATGATCGAATGCCTGATCTTCTAGCATTCATGAGCAAGTTGTACATCTGATCATTATGAAATTTTTTGTTTATGATCTGCCTCAGCCGCTCTGAAGGGGTTTCTGGTGCAATGGTTATGGAATGCTGACCGCCTGAAGCGATGAGCTGCATGAGCTCCTCGTCAGCATCCGAGATCCTTATTGATGGTGTGGAGAAGGATATACCACTCTCCATTAAATGTGAGAGAATGTCCTTGAGCTCTGAATGCTCAAAGAAAGCCGAGCTGATGCATGAAACTTTAGTAACTCTGGAGAGCCTAATCCCGTATTCCAGCACTTGTTTTATGGTTGAGAAAGATCGCTCCCTTCTGGGGGAGTAAAGGAAGCACTCGAGACAGAACCTACACCCCTTGCTGCAGCCCCTGCTCACCTCAAGTAAGAAGGATGTAGAGAGCCCCTCTCCTGCCTTGGGATGCACCTGCCTGATAGCGTGGTATGCATTGTTCAAGTCCTCAACATAGACCCTTTTTGTCGGATGTTTTGGTCTGTAGAGGCCAGGAATAGAAGGGACCGAGGTCTTCGCGTCCTCGTACAACAGAAGATCCAACAGAGGGGTCAATATAGGTTCGACCTCCCCGATCACGAATATGTCGACAAACGGTGAGAGGGGCATCGGATTAGAGGATGCTGCTGGACCACCTGCGATCACAAGGGGGCGCGACCTCTCCTCTGACTTTAGGGGGATGTTAGAGGTAGAAAGCATGTCAAGCATTCTGAGGTAGTCCATTTCATGTTGAAGAGAGAAGCCAACAACGTCGAATGAGGACAAGGGCAAACCTGACTCTAAGCTTCTGGGCTGGATACCGTAGCCGGAAAAGAAGAAGCGTTCGCACAGAACTTCGTCCGGCTTGTTCAAGAGCTCGTAGAGGAGGCGTATTCCCAAGTTGCTAATGCCCACTGTGTAAATGTTTGGGTACGCTAAGGCAAATCTCAGTTTAACCTTTCTATGGTCCTTCAAAACGACGTTTATCTCCTCTGTTTGCATCCACTACCTCCTTTTTTCTTCTACTTCGAACTTTTGCATGAAGAAAGTGTTCGGAGGCACGTCTCTGCTGACAACAGCATGCGGGGCTATCCAGCTGTCATGTCCTACTTTAACTCCGGGATATAGGCTCACGTTTATGCCAGTTTTGACGCGATCCCCGAGAAAAGCCCCAAGCTTCCTCTTTCTGCTGTCAACCCTCTCACCTTTGACCGTAACTTTTATTGGAAGATCGTCAAATCTCAGGTTGGCAGTGATCGTTCCTGCCCCAATGTTGCAGTCTGCGCCTATCACGCTGTCGCCTATATAGGACAGGTGACCGATATGTGTCCTGTCCATAATTATGCTGCCTTTGATCTCACAGGCATTCCCTATCCTCACATCGGAGCAAAGATATGTGTACGGTCGCAAATAACAGTTAGGACCGACTTTGCATCCCCGTGAGATCCAAACTGGACCCTCTATGTATGTTCCTGATAGGACTTGCGCGTTCTCTTCTATAATGGTATTTCCATGTATGTGAACGCCGTCCTCGATGGTTCCCTCAACTCTGCTTCCGTTCACAAGGGCGTCCATAAGTATCTTGTTGGCGTCCAGTATGTCCCAGGGTCGCCCCACGTCTACCCATTTCTCGGTGTTTGTGGGTACCACAAAGAACTTTTTTCCTTCTTTTATTGCCATATTTATTGCAGTGGTGAGTTCCAACTCCCCACGATCCGATATAGGGGTCCTTTGAATGTACTCCAAGATCTCTTGTTCAAGTACGTAGATTCCACCATTAATCGTGCCTGAACCACCCTCCCTTGGCTTCTCCTGGATTCTCAAGAGAGTGCGCCCATTCAGCTCCAAATAACCGAATTCTTTTGAGTCGCTCACATTGACGCCAAGGATCAGATTCGAGCCTGGGTGAAAGTTGGATAGCATCTCCCTAGGTATAGAGGGATGGAAAGCCAGATCCCCGTAAACCACAAAGAATGGCCCACCTTTAATTAGTTCGCTACAGGCAAGGAGTGCGTCTCCTGTGCCCATCAATTCTTTTTGCTCCACATAAGTGACCTTCAAACCGAGTTTGGTCCCATCTCCGATGTGAGACTTGATGAGGTCTTTCATGTGGTGTACAACGATTACGATCTCGTGTATCCCTGCACACTTTATCGAGTACAAGGAATGTTCCAATAGCGTTGACCCTGCTATTGGTAACAGATGCTTTGGACGCGTTCTTGTAAAGATATCCAGCCTGATCCCTTTTCCTGCGGCAAGAACTACAGCCTTCGTTTTAAACCCTCCATAGTCTCATTTAAAAGATGTGTGAGGGATTTAATTAACTCCTTAGCCTTTTCCTTGTCTTTGGACTCTGCAGTTATTCTGACGACTGGCTCTGTTCCAGATGGTCTTATTAGAGCCCACTCAGAGTCTTGCCAAGACAGTCTTATACCATCAATTTCTGAAAGCTCTACGCCAGGATAGACCTCTGGAAGAGATTCTTTAAGTTGTCTCATTACAAGGTGCTTGAGTTCGTTGGGGCACTCAACTCTACTCCTTTCAAGAAAGAAGGCGGGCAGTCCTGAGCTGAGCTGAGACGGCTTGGTGTCCCAATACTCCAAGAGATTTAGAACGAGGATCGACGATAATACGCCATCCGGGCAGGGCAGGTGGGGGGTTATCCAAGCGCCGCAGGTCTCCCCTCCAAAGATGGCGTTCCTTTTTAGCATTTCCTGAACTATATATGGGTCACCCACTCTGGATCTGTGAATCTCACCCCCCTCAGATCTCACTAGGAGTTCTACGACAGAGGAGGAATCGACATTGACAACAACAGACCCGCCATAACGTTTTATGAAGAACCTTGCCATTTGCCCCAATGCGACATCCTGAGATATGAAATTGCCATTTTCGTCTAAAATTGCCAGACGGTCTCCATCTCCATCGTATGCAAAACCTATATCCAAGGAGTTCTTTCTGATATTGTCCGCCAAGGAGTGCAAAGACTCTTGTTTCGGTTCAGGGTCCCTCCCAGGGAATTTGCCGTCTGGTGCCAAGTTGATGGGATAGACCTCGTGCCCACAAAGGCGGAATGTCAGAGGGGCGGTGATGCACGTTGCACCATTGCCAGGGTCTAGACCAATCCTCCATGTACTCTTTGTTTTTGAGAGTGAGCAAAGGAACTCGATGTAATCATGCAACCCTTCTTGTTCTCTCCTAGATCCTAAGGCGTCCCACATAGCATATTCCTTCGGGATCTCGGAGAGGAGGGACTCGTAGAAGGATGGAGAGACCGGGGCGCCGCGCCTGTCGAAGACCTTGATCCCGTTGTACTCCGGGGGATTATGGCTGGCGGTGATCGCGATGCCACCCGAGAAGCGCCTTGAATAATAGGCAACGGCAGGTGTTGGGGCTAGACCCAAGAATATCGAGTCTGAGCCGCCCGAATTCAGTCCATCTATAAATGAGTTTGCTAGGAGTGGGGAAGAGAGGCGAACATCGTGTCCAACTACATACTCTCCAGGGTTCTTTGTGGAGAGGGATAGCCCGACTTTCAGGCAGAGATCTGGAGAGATCTCTTTGATGGCTAGGCCACGTATACCTGAACTGCTCACCAGTGTATGCATTAAACTCTCCCACAATAATGAAGTGGGTGCAGGTTGATAAAAAATGCTTTTATTGAGTGGGCGGGGCTTCGGAAATGGCAGGCGCAGGGGCTGGCGCAGGTGCCTCTATGGATACAAGCTCGCTCTTCCTAACCTCTATCTTCCTTAATGGATAGACAGCTTTGGCAGCGTTGTAAATCTCTGAGGCGATCTTGCCAAGGACGAGTTGTTGGGCGAGTTCATCGTAGAGGAGCTGCCCGTCCTTCTTCTTTACAGTCTCCTCCATTATCCTCCTAATTGCGTGTTTCTGTGAGCTCTTTGTTCGGACAGTCGAGATAGCCAGTATTCCAATTCTCATCTTGTATCCGTCTTTTGAAGTTATGGGATAGATCCCGTCTATGCGTGAGCTCCCACGTCTGACTAAGCTTCTCAAGTAATCCCGAGCGAGGTCGTGTCCCTTGAATATGGTATATGCTTTGTCACCTTCTACCTTGACAATCTTAAAGTAGAGCTTTATGTGTAATTGAGAAAAGTCTTCAGTGATGTTATAAAGTGTGGTTTCTAGGACCCTGCCAATAAGTTTTTGCGGGTCGTCTGCCATGGTCTTACCCAGCTCCACGTTGCCAAAGGCAGCGGGGGCTATTACCACATACCACTTCTTTTGACGCCATTTATCTTTCAGTTTTGCCGGTGCCTTGTGTTCAGACATCCATTTCACCGCGATAACAAATCTGAAAAGTAAAACAACAATATAAGCTTTTAACCGTCATAGGTTCTTGGGGAGTCCTCTAGCCCGAGTTCATGGAGAGTTGTTTCTGCTGCCTGGAGGCATACGAGGAGGTCGTCAACGGTCCTAAGGAAAGAGGCGATGTCGTCTTTGGATGAGACCTTTATCAGTAGCGAGGTCTTATCCAAGATCAGTTCTATGGACGTACCGACAGGAGCATCTACGTTGTCTGGCTGAAGCGAATTCTTAATGGATTCCGCCACCAAGGATGAAGAATACTCTCTACGGATCAGGATCTCAGTCAACATGCCCCTCACCAATATTCTTTGAAATCAACTCGTTCAAGTGCTGGAGAAAAGCCTCCTCAGTTCCTATGGGTATCTGTGCGCCAGCAGCAATATTGTGTCCTCCACCAGCTCCGCCAAATTTCTCGGCAGCCTCCTTTATTAATGAGCCAAGGTTTAGCCCTTTTTTGACTAAGCCTGGGGAGGCTCTAGCGGAGACCTTTACGCAGTCTGAAGATATGGCAAAGCCGATTTTTGGTTTTTCAAGCGAAAATGGCTTTGTTGAGTATGTTATTGAGATGATAGTTCCGATCATCCTATCGTCTACCACTGTACCGCCGTTGATTGCCTGGACGTATGGCAAGATCTTAATGGATTCGTTGTTGGTTTGAATCCAGTTGAGGTATCTAGAGATTGTCTTCCTGTATTCTTGAAGTGTCTGCTTGAGTTCCTCGAGCGCTTTACCCCTGTCACCCATGCATATGGAGACGCCAAGACCGTACTTGCCCAACCTCCCGCACGCATTTATTGACGATGCAAATTCGCGGGCGTCGCGGAGGGGCGAGTCAGGTGCTTCGTTGGGGAATATGTAGAGCGTCCCGACCACGCTCTCAGCCTCTTTACTCGACAGACCTTGGGAGATTAGGTACTTGATTATACCATTCAGAAGTGTTCTAAGTTCGTTATTGGACAGGTCTGCTTGAGAGCGCCAGCTACCATCAGGTTTCACAGGATCGATCCCGAGACTTTTTATAAATTTGAGGGAAGCTCCTTCGTCACCGCTGAGTCCTGGCAGGTATGGCTCTATAGTGTTCGCTAGGCAGTACACTAAGGGTCTGGATTCGAAGCCGTAAAGCTTCAGACCCAATTTACTCTTCAGTAGACCCTTCGCCTCGGCTTCTGCCGCAATCAATTTATTTAACCCAACAAGTGATGCGCGCTCCCCCCGGTCCTGGAGGTCCCCTAGAGCCCCAGCGATTGCAAGCTGAGGAATGTAAGTGTTTTCGCTTGATATCTTTTTGGCCACGAGGTAGGCAGTCCCAGACGCAGAAATGTCGTTTGATCCGTTGTACCCAAACATGTGAGGGTTGATCTCGGACTCGAGCTCAGGAGGTTCTGGTTGATGGTGATCTATTACGAATATTTTTTTCCCTTTATCTTGGAGTTTTTTTAGGAGTGACTTTTGACCGCTACCCATGTCAACAAAAACTACGAAGTTAAAGGATGAGTTTGCGGCCTCCTCTATGGTGTTCATTTCTAATTGTTTCACGATCCTCAAGCAAGGGTTTGCCCCAGAGTCCAGGAGGGCGTGGAGCAATATGCTCCCAGCAGCTATGCCGTCGGCGTCTAAGTGCGAGATTATCAGAATCTCTTCCTCTTTAGGGACTGAGAGGAGATCGCCCGCGATTGACTCTGCCCTCTTCAGTAAGAGAGACTCCCCTTCTTGATCCAAAAAATTTACCCCTATCTGGCAAGTATTGATGCCTTCTCCGGCGAATACTTCCAGCCATGAGGGAGGGTTCCTACTGACGTGTAATATTTCGCCAAACGATTTATCTTGGACTCCAGGAGCTGGAGGCCTCTTTTTGAGCTCATATCTTTCGGATGCTCCTCCAAGTGTCTTCGAATCCTGGAGGCGTGCTTGATAAGGTTGAATAGGTCCTCAGGAATATCTGGTGCCAAATTCTTCTCGGACAGGGTTTCACAAACCTTCTTGCCAGTTATCTGCTTCGCGAGTGGTATACCATACTGGTCCCTGAGGATCACTCCGATCTGAGATGGAGGTATGCCTTTCTTTGCGAATTCTATTATGAGCGACTCTACTTCTTCAGAAGTAGCTTTCACCCATTTTGGTGCGCCACTTTCCACGGGCCTCATTGAATGTGATTTGCCTTTTATCTTACTCTTTCTCAAAGAGCCCACCTAAGCAAACGATAGAAAAAGGAGCTATTATTTAAGGTTTAGCTATAATTTTTGAGGAGAGCCACGACCCAAAGGCCCTAAAAGCGGCGCCCCTGTGGGAGAAAAGGTCCTTTTGCTCTGGCGGCATCTCAGCGAAGGTTAGGTCTTCACCGCTGGGGACAAATATCGGATCGAAACCGAATCCGGCGTGCCCGCGCATAGTGAGAGAGATCCTCCCCAATGATTCGCCATGAAATGTGTGGAGGCCCAGATTTGGGGACCAGAAAGCAACGGCGCATCTGAAGGCGGCTCCCCGATCTTCTCTCCCTTGAAGGAGTTTGAGTATGCCTTCACACCCAATGGTTTTTTGAACGTAGGAAGAGAATGGTCCGGGGAAGCCATTTAATGCCCTAATAAAAAGACCTGAGTCCTCGACTAAGACAGGGGATTTTAACTTCTTTGCTGCCGTCAGAGCCGCATATCTTGCTATCCTCACGAGGGAATCGGACTGGATCTCCACCTTTTTTTGAGGAGACATCTCCAGCCGAATTCCAAACGGAGAGAGGATCCTGTTGGCCTCCTCAACTTTGTGTTCATTGTTGGTTATGAAGAGAATAGAGACCATAGCACTCATCGCCCACCCTCGACATAGCGCCCCCTTCGCCGGATCTCGCTAACCCTTTTCAATATGTCTTTTATCTCGTCGCACATTATTTCCTCGTACCCGGATATGAAACCCTCATACGCCCACTTGGATACCTCGTGGTGCGAGCTCTCTAGAGCTCTTCGCATGAGGTGAATGTCCACACCTCTAGCCTCCAAATCGAAGGTGTGGTCGCCAAGTCCAAAATCTATCAAGAAGAGGGCATCGTCCTTTAGAATCATATTAGAAGTGGTTAGGTCGCCGTGGACTATTCCGCCTTTATGGAGCCTGCCAACAAGGCTGCCGACTAGATTAAAAGTTTCATGCAGAGACTTCCGATCCATTTTAGGAATGATCTTCTTGAGCGGCGACCCTGGTATGAAACTCATGATAATCTCGGCATTCTTGAGGTCAACGGAGTAGACTATTGGTGTTGGTACGCCAAGTCTTCTAGCCTCAGAAAGCAACTTCGCCTCTAAACTAGTCCTGGTGGTGCGTATGTACAAATCAAGGTCTGGGTTGCGATAGACTTTTTTTATTCTCCGCTTCAGAACGGAGTCTCGCCCCATCCAAGTCATCCTGTAAAGTTCAGCCTCTGCCCCCTTCTTTATCAGCGTCATCTTCTCCACGGCACCTCAACCTCATCAAGGCGCCATCTCTGCCTTATGTAGCTGGAGTCCACAGGCACGCTGATCCCCCCCCTGAGGGCAAGGTAGCCTGTCCAAGCGATCATTGCCCCGTTGTCTCCAGCGAGGTCTGGTGGCACAACATAAAACCTTGCAGAGTGTTCGTCACATACTGCCTTTAATATCCTCTGCAGACGTGGGCTCCTTGCGACCCCCCCGGTCAGTAACAGTGAGGGCTTCTCTGTGTGAGCCAAGGCCCTCTCGACAACCTCCGCCAGCATCCCATAAGCAACCTCCAAGAGGCTCATACTCAAGTCGCTTGGGTTAGCCTCTGGGATCTTTCTGGTAGCCATAGTCAATAGACCTGAGTAAGATACGTCTTGACCCTTGACGACGTAAGGTAGCGGAATGAAATTTTTACCCTCTTCCGCCAAGGCTTCGAGTTTTGGAACACCAGGATGGCTAAGACCTAACGAACGGGCGAATGCGTCTAAACAGTTCCCCAGAGCAATATCCAGAGTCTCGCCGAATACCCTGTATCGCCCATCGGAGTATGCCGAGACGATAGTGTTCCCGCCCGAGACGTATGCTACCAGTGGGTCATCCTCCTTTGTGACCAGCCTACCGATCTCAATATGGGCCACGCAGTGGTTCACGGGTACAAGGGGTTTTTTAATCATCAATGCTATAGCCCTAGCAATGGTGGCGCCAGTCCTCAGGCATGGACCGAGCCCAGGACCAAGAGATATAGCGACGGCGTCTAACTCATTTAACTTTAGGCCAGCTTCATTAAGAGACTGCTTAATTGTTGTAGAGGCTTTGGAGGCATGATGCTGACTTGCCTCGCGGGGATGGATCCCCCCGGAAGAGGGGATGTACTCTGATCTCAAGTTTGATAGGATTTCACCATTAGAGGAAACTATGCCACAACCAAAGGTGTGAGCTGTAGACTCTATGCCCATTACGTATAGCTTTCTCATTTTCTATGCCTTTATTGACGTATGAATTCTGTATATCCGCAGTAACCACAGGCCCATCTAGGGCTAGGCTTTGTATGCTTTGCCATGAATCTACCGCACCGAGAACAAGTTCTATTTTTTGGAACTATCTTGTTTTGTTCGTAGCTATATTCATAAAGATCTGATGGTTTTGTCATTTAGATCACCTATTTTTTCTCGCTAGATTTTGGGGCTGATTGGGAGGACAGGACCTGTGCGCGCTCCTCTCTCGAGAGATTCCGGAGCTGGACGTGCTTTGGCTCCAATTTTTTACCGCGCTCAGGGTCTTTGTATACATGCACCCTACACACGGAGATGTTTGTTCCAAAAGAGGACAGGCAGCTCCTCACATAGACACACTCTGTCGGTACCTTAAGAGAGGACGCGACGGCCTTCCTCAAAAGATCCCTTTTGGGCGTTGATTTCGAGGCGACCTCTATCTTAAGTTCTCTCCTCTCTAGAAGAGGATTGAGTCGGTCTTCTATGATTGATATTTGATATTCTTCTGATGACATCGTTTGCACATCCGTTTCGTTGTAGAAAAAAGCGTTCTCCTTTTTTAGCTTATCTGTTGGTCGACCGTTTCTAGGAATTTTTAAGCCATCGTTTCCAAGTAGTTCATTATTAATTGTTAACATGTTTTAATAAACCTTAATAAGTGAGGGGTTTTAAATCTTCTCAACGAGATGAAACCATATGCCCGAGAGGAATCCATATCAAATGGCTTTAGAGCAGCTGGATAAATGCGCAAGGATAATGAATCTAGATCCGAACATCCACGAGATCCTGAAATACCCAAAGAGAGTGCTGTGCGTTTATGTGCCTGTCCGCATGGACAACGGGAAGATCAAAGTTTTTACGGGGTTTAGGTCGCAACACAATGATGCCCTGGGACCATTCAAAGGAGGGATAAGGTACCATCCGAACGTTACCATGGAGGAGGTAATGGCACTATCAATATGGATGACTTGGAAATGTGCAGTTGCTGGGCTGCCTTATGGCGGTGCCAAGGGAGGGGTCATATGTAACCCCAAGGAGATGAGCGTGGGAGAGATCGAGAGGCTCTCTAGGGGATACTTCCATGCAATATCTTCGATAGTGGGACCAGAGAGGGACATACCCGCCGGTGATGTAAATACATCGGGCAGAGAGATGGCGTGGTTCATGGATGAATATAGCAAGGTGAAAGGGTACAACGTCCCTGGCACGGTGACAGGCAAGCCGGTGATTATAGGAGGATCTGAGGGGAGGATCGAAGCCACTGGCATGGGAGTGGCGATAACAGGGAGGGAGGCAGCTAAGAAGCTCGGAATTGATCTGAAAAAGGCAACGGTTGTAGTTCAAGGTTTCGGCAACGTCGGGTATTACTCTGCCTATTTCATGGAAAAGCTAGGCTGCAGAGTAGTGGGAGTGAGCGACTCGAGAGGAGGAATTTACAGCAAGAAAGGTCTCTCAGTAGAAGATGTCAGCAAATTCAAAGAGAAGACTGGAAGTGTGGTAGGATATCCTGATGCAGAGAACATGACCAATGAGCAGTTGCTCGAGCAGGAGTGCGATATCCTTATACCTGCTGCCCTAGAGAACCAGATAACAGAGAAGAATGCTGACAAAATAAAGGCAAGGCTGGTATTGGAGGGGGCTAACGGACCCACTACGCCAGAAGCCGACGAGATCCTCTTCAAGAGAGGAGTGGTAGTCGTCCCTGACGTGTTGGCAAACTCAGGCGGAGTCAGCACTTCGTACTTCGAGTGGGTGCAGAATCTGCAGAACTATTACTGGAGCAAAGAAGAGGTCATAGAGAAGCTAGACAAGTTGTTGGTTAAGGCCTTTAATAACGTCTATGAGACGTATAAGAAGTACGGCACAGACATGAGGATGGCAGCATACATTTGTGCCATTAACAGAGTAGCAGAAGCAATGAGAGTGAGAGGGTGGGTTTAAGATCAGGGGACCCTCTCAAAATCCTTCAAAATCTTTGCAACTTTTTTCTTTATATCCTTGTCAACTTTTATAAGGACCATCCCCTTGGACGGGGGACCGTAAATCACGAAAGAGCCTTCGGGAGAGTGGAGGATTGCAGGGATGGATAAAAGGTCTTCCTCTCCATCAATATATAAAAGTGAGGGGGAAGGGGATGAAATGAGACGCCTAATAGCTAGAACAGCTTCGTCTGAGATATGACCAGGAGGATTTTTTACAACCTCGGTGGGCTCTAAAGTCGATGGGAAGGGGGAACGTTTGGTCTTCCTGTCGTATATCCCAAGACTGGGCATATAACCAATTTTTATGAAGCCGGTCAGGGCATAATCCCCAACAACAACGACTTTGGGAGGTTTTTCTTGTCTTATCAGGGAGAGGACAGAACCAACATTGGATTCTAAGTCGCCTGTTAGAAGGATGCCATGAGGCTTTGAGAGCTCTGATCTCAGCCTCTCGGGTAGCCTGAGCAAGCCCAAGTTGCACACCCAAGAGTATATTTAGCGTACCTTTATAGCATACCGCCCAGGTTTTTTTGCCCCCATCATCTCTGCCACGCTTGACGAGGGATCTAGAACAACCACTAGTCCGCTCCAGTCCTCGGTGAGATCTGTGCCACCGCATATAGGGCACTTAGTATCATCTTCTCCCAGAATATACTTGCACTTTCTACATGCAAACTTTGTTGAGGAAGGTTTGTCTTTACTCATATTAACCACTCATTAGTTTTTAAATTAGATTTTACATTTTTATTTATTTAGACTTAGGATTACATTTTGAGTTATATTTAGAGTTATATTGTTCTGATCATGGTTAAGATTTAGGTCTCTCGCACCAATTTCTATTTGCATTAACGTTGATCCCCACTTACTTTTTCCTTTAAGCTACTTTGCCTTCTCATTTGTAGTTGCTCCAGTACTTTTTCTGATGTCTTCCTCGATCCAAGATAGCGCGCCCAGATAGGGCTGCCGCATAGTCATCCCTATCTTGCTACTTCGAGATGGACCGCCACTAAGACTGACGGTTATGATTCTAGCCCGGACCAATGATCCTTTCTCCAGAACTCTTTGGGTCTCCTTCCCTATCAATGCCCCCCTCTTCTCATCGTAGGTTATAAAGTCATCCATAACTTGTGAAACATGAACAAGACCATCCATGGGACCTATCCTGACGAATACGCCGAAATCTGTAACCTCAACCACCTCTCCCTCTACGACCTCCTGAATTAGAGGGGTGTAAACTAGAAGGTCGAAGGAGGCTCTATGATAAACAGCACCATCGCCTGGCAGGATCTTGCCCACATTTGAGACCTTGACATTTAATACCGCTATAATGGCGCCAAATTCGCGCATCACCACACCTTCATAGGTCGATCTAATTACTTCAGCGGCTATACTATCAAGCGGTGATTCGAACTTTTCCGGCGGGATCCTTACAACATCATTTATTTGAAGAAGTTTAAACATGATTCCCACCAAACGGGCAATTTATGGATAGCACATTCAGAAGGACTATAAAAACTTGATGCATTTATCATGCTTTGCATTTGTATATTTTTGTTTCCACTTTATGGTTCAAGCCCCTTGTTATTTTAGATTGGTTGATTTTAATGTGAATACACCAAATCAGTGAATATTTAATGCCCAACGGTAGGAAGAAAATTCTTTTTAACAGCGGATGTTTTGAAAAATTGGTGCTTTTCGGTGAGGTTGTGGTCGATTCATCCAAAATATCTTGATTTCAGAGGCTTAGCAGCGGTTTGGAGAGAAGGACTTCTGGCAAAGAAGGCTTTAGAAGGCAAAATGAAAGGGTACAGAAATCATCCACAACTTTTAAGGTTTAAGCGTTATGAGAAGCCCATAGATTTGATAGATGCGTACCTATTTCAAATCTATCAGGAAGCGAAAAGAAGAGGGTATTCTTTTGATATCTCCAAGATAAGAGAACTCGAGGCCAACGAGGCGGTCACGATCACATATGGGCAACTGGAGTATGAATTTTTCCATCTCTTGAAGAAGGTTGAGAGAAGAGATAGGAAAAAGTTTGATGAGTTGAAGGGAGTAGATATCAAAAAAATCGAGGCAAACCCAATTTTTAAGGTAATTAGTGGAGGGCCCGAAGACTGGGAGATGAGACGATGAAGAGGCCTATTTTTGTAATAGATTTTTGACTTCTTTGAGGATCCGCTCGTGTTTATTTTCATCCTCAATTATCCATTCCAGCATCTCCTTACAATATTTAAGGTCAATTTTTTGTTCCTCAGCCATTATCTCGATTAATCTGATGTGCATAACATTCAAGTATTCCTCTGCGACTGCGCCTTCTAATCTCTCCAGACTGTCTATCAGCAAGGAGGTCTCTTCCGAGCTTATTTTGCTTTTACTTAGAAGCCGCTCCGCATCAGACATTACATCGCTCCACTTCTTGCCCCAAACCTTCCCACATTCTTCGAAGCTTGATCCCACACTAGCAGTCAGCCACTCACTGAGTGATTTAAAGAATTCAGCATGTTTATTGGAATCCAAGGCGATGTACTTAAAAAGACATTTGATGAGGCCATCATCTACGCTGGTGGCAAGATTTCCATAAACCTTTGCCACTTTTTCCTCAAGTAGACCTGAACAGTAAACGAAACGTGCTAGGTTTTTCTTTTTATCTGTTTCTGCCATGGTTGAGCCGCCCATTAAAGATTTCTTGAACTCCGATAATAAATCTCCTGTTTACATAACCTATTGAAGATATATTTAAGCAGAGGGGATTTTAAATCATTATTGAATTTGTGCTAAGAACACAACCAATTTATCAATTTTACTTGGGGTGGAGGCAAAAGCGACTAAAAATTTAAAGATTCCTGACTTTTTTCGGTGAGCTACCCAACCCCTTAAGGGTGTAGGCTTCCTCCTAACGATGCCAAGACTTTTGAGTCGGTGGTTTTTGTTATCAGGTTGCATTCAGAGACAAGACGCCTATTCTTTATGTAAATCACGGGGAGGCCTTCTCTTTTTAGACGCTTCCTCAAACATGCATCAGAAGTTGCTACTATGTAGCCATATTGCTTAGAAATGTAAACGAGCTGATCGTCAACACTCCTAGCAATTGGAGGGTCGGGCATGGTTCCGAATTTCTTGGCAATATCTAAAGAAAGCTTTGCAAATTTTTTTTCCTTAGTACGACCACTTTGGGCAAGTCGCTCCAGCTCGCGTTTTACACCCTCCGTAACAATAATATTTTTATAACCAAGTCTCTCCAGCTGGCTCCTGATTTCAAATGGTTCTGAGGCGGAATATATCAATATATTGGTATCTAAAAGCACCGGGACTGTTTCCTCACTTTTCAACCTACTGGACGTACCCATAGCCAATCAGCCGCCACCTTCCTGCTAGCATCCTACTCAATGCAACGCGCATGCCACTCTCTACACACACAGGACGCTTGAGCAGAAGCTGGGCATCATCTTTATAAGCCGCGTTCACAACCCCCACCGTGACGGCTGATCCGACGACAAGCATGAGGCTCTCCCTAGCCTTTAAGTGCTCGACCTTCTGCATCTCCTTCGTTCCGACAACTCTATCGAGTAAAGACACTTTAAGCTGTAGCTCCTGGCGAGTTGGGGGCAGCGTCCCGGGTTTTCCGGCAATGCTCCCCACGAGATTATCGGCCTTTGTGATTGAGGGATCAAGGTAGGTTCCGACCCCTACGAGACCGCCAGGACCCACCTCATCCATCATGGTATTGCCTGACATTAAACTTGAGATGTAAGTGAATATTGGCTCATAGAAGGTCTTCCCGCCCTGTTCAACCTTTATGCCAGGGCGTATCTCCAGTTCATCTCCAACCTTGAGACGACCTTGTATGAGTGACCCGCCCAATACACCACCCTTCAGGTCTTTGGGTAAAGTCCCAGGCTTGTTGACGTCAAAGGATCTCGCTACATACATCCTCGCAGGTTTTGAAGGATCTCTAACGGGCGTCTTGATCGTCTCTTCCAAGGTTTGTATCAGATAATCTATGTTTGCACCATGAAGGGATGACACCGGAACGATTGGCGCGCCCTCTGCGATGGTGCCCTTCGTGAAGGCAAGGATCTGTTTGTAGTTTTCGAGAGCCCTTTGTTTGTCAACAGCATCTATCTTGTTTTGGACTATTACAATATCTTTTACACCAATGATCTCTAAAGCCACCAAATGCTCACGGGTCTGTGGCTGGGGGCATTCCTCTGCAGCCGAGATCACCAGTATTGCACCATCCATCAGGGCGGCACCTGAGAGCATCGTTGCCATGAGGCTCTCATGTCCCGGGGCGTCGACGAATGAAACTTTTCTTAGGAATATGGTTTCAACTTTGTGGACCGGACAGATCTTCTTTGTCGTATAACACTCTGGAGGGGGGCACTTTGGGCATTTCCTGAAGGTAGTGTCGGCATAGCCCAACTTTATGGTAATTCCTCTCTTTAGTTCCTCACTATGATGGGCCGCCCAGACCCCACTCAATGCAGCCACAAGTGTTGTCTTTCCATGGTCCACATGACCAGTAAGTCCTATGTTACACTCGGGCTGCCTCTCTTCACTCACCCTTCTTCTCCACTCCCTTAACAACGAGATTTATCTGGACAATATCCTCTGTTATGACGTTTCCCCTCACTAGGCGCCGCTCCCTCTGACCCTTCTTTTTTGGATGATAGCCAGGCGGACCAGAGAGCAGAACATACTTTTTCACGCCACCAGGCACGTCAGGCCTAATGGGTATCCCGCTTTTGTCACTGCCGCCGGTGATTACCAATTCTTTGCCTGGAAAGCCAAATGCCTCTCCACTTATGGAGTCGCCAACCTTGAGTCCGACGAATGATTGTGCTTGGGCATCGGTCACTGTAACAGCCTTAGACGTTCCGTCTTCGGGGTTTGAGATCACCAGCTTAAATTCCACCAATTGTTATCACCGTTAATTTCTTCGTTAAGAGAGTTCGAAGTATGATATTGTTTATAACCCTTTCGCACATCAGGGGGCCCCGAGGGGCGAGTCCTTCCAGCGAATTTTAAGGATCTTATCTAGAAGGTCTAGCTCCTCCTTGGAAATTTTGTCACTGAACTTTTCCTTGAGCAGGAAGATGTCATTGTCACCCACTGATACCAAGAGGGTCTCACCCTCCTTCACTTGACGGCCGACCATAAAGTTCCCTTTGACTGAGATTGCTACTTTGTCGCCTTTCTTTGCAAGGTCTAAAGTCTTGCCGCTGTCTTGGATCTGCATTATCTCGCCCAAAACTTCTCCGTTCTCCTTCATCAAAGGATAGCCAGGCTTAATGGTGCCAGCTAATATCTCGACGCCAAATATTGGCGGAGAGCTCTTCCTGAACACACAGCCAGGGATGATCTTAATTTCGCCAGGCAAAGTTATCTGGCTGAACTCCTTAGTTCGAATATCCTCCAAAGTCTTAGCGGACCATGCCTTGAAGTCGTCGACTATGTGGTAGATCACGTTGCTTGTGAATATCGGGATGCCCCGATCCCGCGATTCTAATTCGGCCTCGGGTGTGACCTTTATATTGAAACCCACTATAGCTGCGAGTTCAGGTCGCCTCCTCTTGACGATCGCTGCCTCGATCACCTCTCTCTTCCCAATAGGACCTATATCTGAGACGCGAACTGGGATGCCTGAGTCCTTAAGGAATTTCACGAGCGCCTCGAGTGAGCCTAGCGTGTCAGCTTTTACGACAATGCCGTCGGCGTCTGTGGAGAACCGTAGCTCAGACATCTCCTCGGTTATCTTTTTCTTTGCTTGATCTAGGGACAATTCGTCGTTAGCCACGATAATGGGTGCGCCCCCAACGGCGCCCTCTAGCCCGGTCGCAACAACCTTCACACCTGCTGCCGCTACGACCCTTTCAGCTGATAGGAACTTGTCTTCTGGATCACGGATCTCGTTGAGAGGCTTGGGGAGGAGCAGTGCTCTAACCTTAGTTACGAGAGGTCCTTCAAAACCACCAACAACGATCCTATCACCCTTTTGCAGGATCCCTTCGTATAATATCACGTCTATAGTTGTGCCGAGACCAGCCTCCTCCTTGGTCTCAAGGACAACCCCCTTACCAGGACCGTCGGTTACCGAGAGACGCCGAGTTAAGTACTGTTGGACCAACCCGCATAGGAGTGCAAGGAGCTCTGGTATCCCCTCCCCTGTCACCGCGCTTGTGGGAACAATAGCGACTGACCTCGTGAAGTCCCGGATGCGATCGAACCGGTCGGATGAGAACCCAAATCTGGCAAGCCCTCCAACGATCCTGTAAATCATTTCGTCTACCCTTTCCCTGACGTAGGGTTCTTGGAGTTTATAGGACTCTAAGAATGGTTTGTTTGGGTGCGACTTCCAGCCCTCTATTCGGTCGACTTTATTCGCAGCGACAACAAAGGGCGTCTTCCTAGACCTCAGGATTTCAATACATTCCTCAGTCTGGCGTTCAATGCCCTTGAGTATGTCAATGACGAGGATAGAGATATCTGAGACAGACCCTCCCCTAACTCTTAGGTTTGAAAAGACCTCATGCCCAGGCGTATCTATTATCAGGATCCCTGGTAGCTGAGTCTTTGATTCAAATCCTTTAACAACAGAGCTACAATACTTTACAATAACATCCATTGGTAGGAAACTGGCGCCGATGTGTTGGGTCT
>CAZZJY010000087.1:0-5373 GCA_964654895.1 uncultured Nitrososphaerota archaeon | reverse complement strand
ACTAGGTGGGGTGTTTTTTTACTGATCTCGTCAAACACCGTCAAACTCAAAGGAACGTCTGCCTCGTTCGCTATTGCCATCAAGTGGAGGACGGCATTGGTTGATCCCCCTAAAGCTACATCCACAGTGATTGCGTTTTTGATCGACCACTCGTTAACGATGTCCCTAGGCTTAATCCCCCTCTTTATGAGTTCCATAATCTGCATGCCCGTCTTTTTGGCAAGCCTGATCCTTCTGGCATCCACCGCAGGTATGGTCCCGCTGCCCGGCAACGAGAGCCCCATAGCCTCTATCATGCATGCCATGGTGTTGGCTGTGTAAAGCCCGGCACAAGACCCCACACCAGGGCAAGCATACTCCTCGACCTCTCTCAGTTGACTCTCGGTGATCTTTCCGCCTAGGTACGATCCTACACTCTCAAATGCCGAATCTAAACTCATCCTCCTACCACGCCAAACGCCGCACAACATGGGTCCGCCTGTGATGAAGATGCTTGGGATGTTTACTCTCAATGCGCCCATCACCATGCCTGGCTCAATTTTGTCACAACTGCATATGAAGACCATCCCATCAAATGCGTGGGCTCTCGTAACTACCTCTATGGAATCTGCTATAATCTCCCTGCTGACCAGGGGGCTCCTCATTCCCTCGTGACCCATCGCTATTCCATCGCATATCCCAATGGTATTGAATTCTAGGGGCGTGCCCCCTGCCATTCGAACGCCAGCCTTGACAGCCTCAGCGATCCTGTTCAGGTGCACGTGCCCTGGAATGAGCTCATTCCATGAGTTTGCTATGCCTATTATTGGCCTATCGAGTTCTTCGTCGATCAGACCTAGTGCCTTAAATAAGGACCTGTGAGGCGCCCTCTGGACGCCTCTTTTCACAGCGTCTGAGATCATAAATACCACTTTGAGACACTATTAACAAGGAAATACAAAAAAATATCTACTAAACCGACATTAAGTGAAGCCTTATGGAAATTGCTCTTTACCTAATCATTTTTCTCTTTGGAATCTTGGCTGGGGGGCTAGGCGCAACTCTGGGGTTGGGAGGCGGGGTTCTCATGATACTCTTTTTCACACTGGTGGTAAACATCCCCATACATAAGGCAGTCGCCCTGAGCCTTTTGGCAGTCATAGCGAGCTCCAGCATGGCAGGCAGCGTTTATGTGCACGACAGGATGACTAACATCAGGTTAGCGATGGTTCTAGAGACTTGCACTGTGCCTGGCGCCGTCATCGGAGCTTTTCTGGCGCTGGCTATGCCCGGCCGTATCGTGGAGGCTGTTTTGGCAACAGTTCTGCTGTACGCTGGCGCCACGAGCGTGAGGCAAGTGAGATCCGAGAAGATCGTGCTTCACGAAGATCGCCTCGGCATTGGAGGGGAGTACTATGATGAGGCAAAAAAATCCACTGTGCGATATTCTGTGGACCGGCTCAAAACAGGGTTGTTTGCCAGCTTGTTGGCTGGGCTAGTTTCGGGCATCGTGGGTATCGGGGGCGGCATAATAAAGGTTCCAATAATGAACTTCATCATGAGGGTCCCGATAAAAGCATCGGCAGCCACGAGCAATTTCATGGTCGGCGTCACGGCTGCTGCGAGCGCGGTTGTGTACTTCAGCAAGGGCGTTGTTGATCTCCAGATGGCCGTTCCAACAGTCTTTGGCATTATAATAGGAGCACTCATTGGTACCAGGCTTCTCTCTCAGACTCAATCACCGTACCTCCGGATTTTGCTTGGGTTTGTCCTTCTCTTCTTCAGTGGGGTGATGTTTCTTAAGGCGGGAGGGGTGTTGGTTTGGTGAGCGCAGAGACAACAATATCGTGGGTCTTAAGGGTCGGCGTTCTGCTGTCAGCAACCCTCCTGGCTTCAGGCCTATTCCTCGGAGAGAACGTTCTATGGTTAGGTGTTTTGATGCTCATCCTGACCCCATTCCTCAGGGTTTCCTTTGCTGCGCTTTACTTCTTGCTCCACAAAGACCTGCGATTTTTTGTGATAACCCTTTATGTGATATTGATGCTCGTGATTGGTAGTTTGTTGAAGATTTGAGCCCTTTGCAACATTAAAAACAGTCACATTTCTTTAAATTGTCACAAATCACTATTCTCAATAAAGTGATATCTGTCATTCATCACATTAAATACAATAGGTTTTAATATGGTGGCATCATAAATAATTTGCGGTGAGAATATTGGTAAAGACCACGTTAAGTGTGATTAAGGCAGACGTCGGATCCCTTGCAGGGCATAACGTCGTCCACCCAGACCAGATAGCCTCAGCAGAGAAGAGCCTCGCCGAGGCTAAGGAGGCGGGCTTAATTTATGACTACAGAGTTACAAATTGTGGGGACGACCTCGAGCTCATCATCACGCACAGGAAGGGTGAGGAGAATCCGGAGATCCATGGTCTTGCGTGGGAGACCTTCAAGAAAGCCTCAACCGTGGCTAAAAACCTAGGACTCTACGCTGCTGGGCAGGACCTCCTCAGCGACGCCTTCTCGGGGAATCTGAAGGGGATGGGACCTGGATTTACTGAGATAGAGTTTGAAGAGAGGGCTAGCGAGCCCGTGGTAATATTCATGGCTGATAAGACAGAGCCTGGAGCTTTCAACCTTCCGCTCTACAGAATGTTTGCAGATCCGTTCTCCTCAGCAGGTCTTGTCATAGATCCGAAGATGCATGAGGGCTTCACCTTTCAGGTTTTAGATGTATTGGAAGGGCACTCCTATGAGATGAATACCCCGGAGGAGTCATACGACTTGTTAGCTCTGATAGGGACCACCGGGAGGTATATCCTCAAGAGGGTTTGGAGGAAGACTGACAGACTTGTGGCAGCCTCGGTGAGCATCACAAAGCTATCGCTAATAGCTGGCAGGTATGTCGGAAAGGACGACCCAGTTGCCATAGTAAGGGCACAGCATGGTCTTCCGGCGGTTGGAGAGATCCTTGAGCCCTTCAGCTTCCCTCACCTTGTGGCAGGATGGATGAGGGGATCACATTATGGACCGATGATGCCAGTTGCCCAGAGAAATGCAAGGTGCACTAGGTTTGACGGACCCCCAAGGTTCGTGGCACTGGGCTTCCAGATCAAGGACTCAAAACTTGTGGGACCTGCAGACCTGTTCGACGACCCGGCATTCGATCTGACAAGGATGAAGGCTCAGGAGATCGCCGACTACATGAGGAGGCACGGACCATTTATGCCAGAACGCCTAGGTCCAGAGGAGATGGAGTACACAACACTGCCACAGGTACTGGAAAAACTGAGAGGCAGGGCGAAGAAAGAGGAATGAAATGATCCAAAAATCGCTTATTTCTTCATCTTGCTCATGGAGATGGGCCCTTGAGGATTAAAGTTTCATACCTCTCCATTTTGAGAGATGTGACACACGTTAGCGAGGAGTTTCTGGAACTGCCCCAGGGATCCACTGTAAAAGATCTGGTCTCCATCCTCGTCAAGAAGTACGGAGAGGGCTTGAAGTCATTCTTGGACCCTGGCACAGAGATGGGGCAAGGGATATTGGTAACATTAAACGGCGAGCTTTTATCATCAAACGAGATGGAAAGGATTATTCCAGAAGGCTCCGAAGTACTTATCGGCATACCTCCTTTCGGGGGCTAATCCTCAAGGGTGAAAACTTTGGGAATATACAAAACAGAAGTTCTCGTGATAGGTGGAGGGCTAGCGGGTCTAACCGCTGCGATCTCCTCCGCCTCAAACCTCTCTGGAACCATGATTGTAACAAAGACGCTTGTTGGCGGAGCCAATACAACATCGGTTGCAGCGGGCATCATTTCAGGGGTGACTGAATTCAAAGATCCTGGCGACAGCAAGGAGTTGCATTACAGGGATACAATCTCTGGCGGCCATATGGTAAACGACGAAGCCCTCGTTAGAACAATGGTCAATGACTTCTCCAAATATCTCAATAGGCTTTTGGATTTGGGTCTGGAACTTGAAGGCGATGATGAACCCAGAAGATTATTTATACCCGGTCACTCCAAACCAAGGTCCTACCTCATCAAAGGCAAATGCCACAGCCTTCAGAGTCTTCTGAGGCGAGTTTGTGAAGGTCTTGGCGTAGTGTTTATGGAGAGAACCCTCATAACTTCCTTGATAAAGGATGGCGAAAGAGTGGTCGGCGCGGTGGGCATCAGGGCGGAGAACAGGGAGGTTGTTGGAATAAAGGCAAATTCAATAGTACTGGCTACAGGGGGGTCAGGTGAGCTTTATCCTCACACACTGATGCCCCTTGGGTCTTCTGGTTATGGAGTGAGCCTCGGGTTCAGGGCGGGAGCAGAGCTAGCGGATATGGAGTTCGTTCAGTTTTATCCAACCATGGTTGCTGAGGAGGGGCTGCCGAAGTTGTTTGTCGACTATGCGCCGCTGCTAAAGTTTGGTGCAGATATTTTAGACGGGGATGGTAAGTCGATATTCAAGAAGCACGGGGTGGTGGAGCCTCACAAGCTCACAAGAGATCAATTCTCAATAATAATGGCAAAGGAAATGACCGGGGGGAGACCATTGTTCTTGGACTGTACCTCGATCAAGGACGAAGACCTCTTGAGCAACCCCCCGCTATCCTCGGCGGTGAGAGACCTGGAGTCAAAGAATGTTCCGGTGAGGTCTAGGAGGGTTAAGGTCGCACCGTACGCGCACTTCTTCATGGGAGGGCTCAGGGCAGACCCCAACGGCACGACAAACGTGGAGGGTCTTTTCGCTGCTGGCGAAGCCATGGGCGGAGTCCACGGCGCAAACAGGATAGGCGGTAACGCCCTAGCGGCGTGTCTGGTCTTTGGCTTCAGGGCCGGATTGGCCGCATCTCTACACTGCGGTACCGTAAATGAGGCTGACGATAAGTTGCTGAAGGACCCTGCCTCAATGCTTGTGGAGACCATAAACTCGGAAGGGGGCGAAGAAGTCAGTCGAATTAAAGGCATCGTTCAGGAAAACATGTGGGAGGGCGTTGGGATACTGAGAGATAGGGGCGGACTCGAGAAGGCTTTGAGCACATTCAATAGTTTGAGAGAAGTCAAGGTCTCATCGAACACCCCAATGGAAAAACTGCTGATTCCAATGATGCTTGATAACGCGGAGGCTGTAGCCTTGTCCGCTATGATCAGGGAGGAAAGCAGAGGTGCGCATTTCAGGGCAGACTTCCCTGAGACTAAGGATGAGTGGCGCAAGAGGATCGTACTAAAACTCCAAGAGGGCGAGTGCAAAGTTAGCTTTATTGCGCCATAATTTCACCATCGATAATAGTAAATGCTCAGTAGGATTGCGCAGTCAAAGTATAAGTAAAAGTCAAAATAAGTCATAATTGAGATCAATATCAAATTCAAAACTAAAGTCAATACCAAAAAGAAAAAT
>CAZZJY010000086.1:0-9706 GCA_964654895.1 uncultured Nitrososphaerota archaeon | reverse complement strand
TGTTTACAGTCAGTCTCTCCCACCTGGGGAGTTGATCAAAAGGTATGCGGTTGCGCCCTCAAGTTCAGGGTGGTTTGGCGACCCCAAATCGAAGGCTTCCAATAGCATGCAGGTTTCGTTGTGCATTAAAAACTGGACTGATACTGCGGTGAATTTCACAGAGGGACCCCGATACCAAGTCACAGTAGATGGTTGGCCCAGAGTATTCGAGTAGAGGACGACACTCCAATAGCTTTGAAGATATGGTACATTGGCTAGCTTTTGATAGGGGATCCTCATAGTCGCGACCCCATTGTCGTCCATCAGAGATGAAAGCCCGAGGTCCCATTCCCTAAACCCGAACATGTATCTGCCGCCCCTGTTTTTGACCGGTGAGCCGGAGGAGAATAACATGGAAAAATGAGCCTCGGCGGCAGTAACATCATATTCAAACTCCACCATGGTCGTCACATTCTCAGACTGCCACGTTCCGATTCCGCTCCATTGGGACCCCTGAGCCTGAATCTCGGCGTGGGCGTAGTAGACGCCTGGGACGTCTCGGGCGACCCAGCATTTTTCCTCAAGTGCGCCCAATTTTATGGAGAAATGGCCCGTGGAGTTTGTGACTGTTCGCCCCTCCAACTTCAGCAAGTAGTTGTCTATAACCTTACCGCCGCCAGAATCCCAACACGAGGCGCCACTCGGGTCTAACCAAGCAGTAACGGCGATCTCTGTCGGGGAGTTCACCCCTGGAAGCCTCCCTGTGACATTCACTCCCAGAAACTCGCCAAGAATCACTTTTTTCATAATAGCTCCGGAAACAAGATCGCATGGGCCAACGTTAACCCCGTCAGGGTTAATGTAATCACTGTCGAAGACTGCCAAGAGTTCGTGATCAGAGTCCATGTGTATAGGAAATGTCTGCTCCCTGCCGGCGGGGTTCCCGTCTAAGAACCAACCAGAGAAATGGTAGCTGGGATCTGTCACAACTGCCTCAACTTTGTGTGTGCTATACCTTGGAAGGAGGTACTCCCCAGGTGATGGCGAGGTCGTTCCACCCTCCGTTGCTGAAATTTTCAGTCTGAAGGTGGGAGGGACTGCTGTAAAGTGTACTTTGACGTCGTGAGACTCCTTAACTTCGGTTATTGTGACCTCTTCTGTGTAGTGAGGGGCCTCGTCTACAACTATCTTGTCAAGATAATAGCCCGAGTAGGGCTCAGCCCTTATGGTGACGTCGTGACCATAATCGATGAGGTAGACCCCCCAACGGCGTGTATCTTGATGGTACAGCGACAAGGAGGGGGAGTTTGACGTTATGGAAACCTGCCCCCACTCCGGAGTGTCGGTGCTGACGCTCACAGGATAGTCCAGCCATTTCAAGTTCACGTTAACCATGTATGGTGAGGGGGTTGTTATGGATAACGGGTAGGAGTAGGGGTACGTCAATTGTTGGGGAGAGATGTCTACCTTGGTTGCGGCAGAAGTGTAACTGGCAGAATAAACCTTTGCCACCGGCGAGCCCCCCCACGCATCAACTAACAACCCCTCGCCATTCCTAGGTATGAATTGTAAGTTGACGACATCACTTATGTTTACAGGGTAAGTTGCAGGGTTTGATAAGACGAGTCCCTGTCCAAGAAGATTCATGAAGCCGTACATGTAGCAGTCCCCAGTTTTCCAGAAGAAGCCATCCCAATACTTGACGTTGAGCGTAATTGATGATTGGGGCGGCATTTGAACTGCGATGAAATTTGCTTCTAGAGTGTGGTTGTCATATATAATCAGGTTGAGGGGGTTAGCATAGCCGTAGGGAGTTCCATCCAGAAACCATCCGGCGAATTGATGTTCAAGATCTGGAAGGGCTTCTATTGTGACCATTTGGCCTGATGAGTATTGATATATGCCTGGAGGGGGAGAGGTCGTCCCACCATTCCCCGGCCTCAGATCCAAGACATATATTGCAGGAGATATTCTAACCAAGACCTCAGCAGACCTTACAATCTCTCCGGCCGCGCCTTTGACCAGACAGATGTAATCGCCTGGCGGAGTCGAGGAGGATGTGGAAATTGAGAGAATTGAGGTGAAGTTCGTGAAAGATGATGGAGGGGAAACCTTGACTGTAGACCCGGCGGGAACAGGTCCTACCCACTCAAGGGTGAGGCTGACCGGCAGCGAAATTGAAGATTTCACGTAGATCCTAGTGGAGGAGGACTCTCCTGGTCTCAAGTACATGTCGCGCTCTTTAGTGATGATGAAGTCAAAGCTGGAGAGGACGCATATAGGACCCACCTCTGCGACGCCTCTTCTGCCGCTGCTGTCCAATACTGTGACCCTCGCAATGTAGGAGCCGGGGTGGGAGTAAATATGATAGGGATTCGGAAGATCGGAAACACCAAAATCCCCAAAGTCCCAGCTGTAAGAATATGGAGGAGTGCCTCCAGAGACGTGGGAGGCAAAAGTCACATTCAGGGGCGGAGGCCCCATCGTTGGATAAGCGGATGCGAAGACCTGGAGGGCTGATGTAAACTTTGCCTTCAAAGTGTGGTTGGTGTTCATGACCACGTTGAAGGTATTTTCAGACCCTGAAGGCACGCCGTCGAGTATCCAGCCATACAAGGAGTGCCCCTCCTCTGGCACTGCTGTGACGGAGACCTGTTCTCCCAGTTTTTTGAAGTGTTCGCCTGGGGGAGGCGTTGTTGTACCGTAGCCCTCAACTTGTATTGTAAGCACCAGTGGATTCACTCTGATTGAGATGGTCTTCACGTCAGAGATCCCAACAGAGTCTGTCACTTTGCAGGTGACCCGATAGACACCAGGCTCACAAAATGTGTGGAGGGGGTCTTTTTCCGTTGAATGCCCATCCCCGAAGTCCCAAAGGTAGGAGTAGGGCGCAACGCCGTCCTTGGCCTCAGCAGAGAACCTCACAGTTAGGGGTGCAATTCCCTCTAAGGGGTAAGCTTGGACGTTCAATTCAGTTCGGTGTAGATCAACTCTCACGGAAGAGAAACGCAGTTCAACCTTGGCTTCTGAGTACTCCGTGATCTGCTCGTTGTTTGGGTACCAGAAATCTGCAAGTGCCCAAAGGGAGGGGCCATCAAACTCTATTTTTTCTGATCCCGAGAGTTTTGAGCCTGAAACGCTATAACCGTACGATGCCTGGCCCATACCATAGGGGGGGACATGGTACTTCTCCACATTGACAGAAGTCGACTCGGCAACCCATTCAAGGTATGAAAATTCTGAGGGGGCGGCGCCCACATATTTGTAGAGACCGGAGGAATTCACATTTGGGCGGGTCGCGTAGCCAGTTGGCACCATGGCGTAGGCGTAAACTGAGATTCCATCAGAGAGGGCTACAGAGTGATTATCTCTTATCGGGTCGCCGCTGTCAAAACCATAAATCTGGGAGAACGTATTTCCGGCCGGAGAAAAATTACTCTGGAAGGTAAAGTCTTCGGGATTCAATATAAGAGAATCTGTGTAGGCGAACGTATAGGGTGTTAGGCTTGCTAGGTTTATAACAAGTGTGCAGAAAGTCAAAATCAAAATCATTGAGGGTAATCGGACATTCATCATGTGAATCACATCACAGCTCAATAGAAAGTCGGATTTCTTTTAGACCAGTTAGGGGCAGATAGACGCTGGGGATCTGCACAACATGGAGCCCTTCTATTTCGCCCACCTTGGCAATACCACAGCTTAGCGGGATGTCTGTTCCATTCACAGTAATGTGTCGTGGGCAACTGTTAACCAGATCCAAAGTGCCGTAGTACTTCACTTCGATATACCGCCCACCATCATTGAACACAAGCGTGTCCGAAAGCGTATAAACGCCGATAACGTCAACTTGGAGAAATGAGGTGCCTTTGTCCCGGACCATCATAGATAATGCAGGGAAAAAATCCTCCATGGTGAAAAGTGCTGAAACGTTCTCACTTTTTAGTGGTGATATTGTTTGCCAGACGCGTGTAGAGGTGCACTCATAGGTTTCGCCCAAATCTCCGGATGTGCGGCGAGACACGTATTCTGACTGAGCTGCGGTGCATAACAAAGTGGATCTAATTCCCTGTGGCGTCGTTACAATCAAACCCACGCCGACAGTATCTTCGGGTGCCCCAGGCATAGGTTCCTCCATCGTTTTGACAACCAGACACCTGATGCCTGCCATTGGTAAAGGTTTTTGAAGTAGTCTGATGGGTGAGTTGTTGATCCTTGATAGGGAGACGGCAGGGGGACTCTGAACCTCTCTCACTCGCACCTCTACTGATCCAATCATGAAGGGACCAAGATAAACATCAGCTCTCGAGCACCCTCTACCACAGTTATAAGAATGCTGAGTCAAGGGGGTTAAGAATGAAAAGGTTGTCAGAACAAGTGCAGTTATGGCAATTAACAGTAATGTGTTTTTAGAATCCAATAAGGGCCCCCAGATAAGGTCAGGTATTTAACCCCTCGGCTAGAAGGACCTTATGAAATGCATATGACCTTGAGGCCTTGAAGGGGAACCATTTAGATGACGGCTTTTAAAGGCGCCGTGGATTATCTTTCCAGGGCATTAAGAGCGCCGAGATTGAGCTAATTTGAGATTTTGAAAGTTTAAGTTTAAATCTAATGGTTCTTTTCATTGAGAAAAATCCTCCTCAACTTTGAGCGAGGAACTACTCAAATCTTATATATGAGCGTTCATTATTTCATTCTCAAATTTGAGGGTGAGAAATTGGCAAGAGGAAATAAGGAAATTCTTGCGAAACTCGAGCAGATCGTTGGACAGGAATATGTCAGCAACGAAGAGGCCAATCTGATACCATACTCCTGGGACCTGACGTGGGCAGAGCCTAGAATGCCAGACTACGTAGTGATGCCAAAGACCGTCACGGAGATCCAGAGAATTCTGAGACTCGCAAACCATCAGAAGATCCCGGTGATCCCGTACGTGAACGCAACTAACATCGGAGGACTATGTGTGCCCGAAGAGGGCGGCATAATAATGGACCTCAAGCGGATGGATCAGATAATCAAAATAGATCCGGAGACTTGCTACGCTGTAATAGAACCTGGTGTGAGCCATGCCCAACTCTCTGCAGCGCTTAAGGCCACAAACCCGCAATGGGAAGGTGTAGAGTTCTCAAAGGGTTTTGAGTTCGGTTGGGGCGTACACCCCGCATCAGCATCAGTCTTGGCTATGGCAATAAACCACGGCATCGGGCACCTGAATGGGAGGCTGGGCATAAACAGCCAGCTCCTTTCAAGCATGGAAGTGGTGCTCCCCACAGCAGAGGTTGTCAAGATCGGATCCTGCGCATATTCCGACTCTTGGCACTCATTTCTGCCACTGCCAAGGATGGATGGTCTCTTCACTGGCTGGATGGGTACCACAGGCATCGTGACAAAACTGGGATTGTGGATCTTCCCGATAAGACCATACAGAGATGTGCTGACGATCGCGGCGGCAAGTGCCAAGGACATAACCAAGTACATGGTTCACTGGCGCCACTACTCTCTCTGCGACGAGGTCACAGCAGTTAGCTGGTGGCTAGCACAAATCCCAATCACATTCCCGTACAAGGACAAGCCAAAGGATGCGCCCGAGTTCTTCAGCTACACAGTAATCAGCGGCTGGACTGAGGAGGAACTTGAGTACAAGCGCAAAATGTGGAAGAAGGTCGTGGAGGAGGAGAAGGCAAGAGGGACACAACTGATAGACTTTGAGTATCCTGAAGAGGCCAAGAGAGGGAGGACCGAGCTACCCAGCAGGATCGTCGGCTCCACCAAGAACTACTCCAAGTCATGCGGTGGAGGGCTTGCCTGGCCTGGAACCTTCGCGCCGTGCAAGAGCTGGCCCATACTGTACGAGAAGTGGAAGGAGATATACATCAGACACGGTCTATCGCCAGCCACAAGGTTCACAGACTACCAAGGTGCCCACTACGGTATGCTCAGATGTATGACTCCCTTCGACAAGAGGAAACCAGAATCGGTCAAAGCAGCAAGGGACGCGATGGTAGAGTGTGTCAGGGCAGGAATACCGTTGGGTATGCTACCGTACAAGCCGCCAGTGGAATACATGAATGAGCTCAATGCTGCCGCCGACGCTGGCTACGTCTACCTCATGACCAAGATAAAGGACATGCTAGATCCAAACAACATCATGAACCCAGGCAAGCTGGGTGTAAGATAAAGGGGGCAATACTAATGGCACTTGAATTGAAGAACAGTTCACTTAAAGAATTGGCAAAATTGTATGACTACATATCCATGTGCACCCACTGTGGTAACTGCAAGTATGGGTATGAGTGGGGCAAAACAGCGAACTTTGCAGCGATGCTGTGCGTCCAAGGCGACAAATTCCACTTCGACTCATACAGGGGTAGCAGAGGAAAATCCGCAATAGCCAAAGGGCTGCTCAGCAATAAACTCCAATGGTCTGACGCGGTGGCCCACGTTCTGTTCACTTGTACGGGGTGCGGCGCATGCCAGCAGATGTGCGAGACCGACATAAAGCCCTACATCCTGAGGATGTTTGAGGCTCTCAGAAGCGAGGCTTGGAAGCAGAACGTCACAATACCTGAGGGAATAAAGAAGTGGAGCTCCACAATAGGCGTAAACCGCAACCCGTATCTGGAGAAACATGAGAACAGACTTGACTGGCTGCCAAGCAGTATCAGATCATCACTCCCCAAGAAGGCGGAGTACATATACTTCGCAGGCTGCACGGCCTCCTACAGGCAGAAGAACGTGGCACTAGCCACGGTGAAGCTTCTCCAGAAGCTCAAAGTAGACTTCACGGTCTCGGAGGATGAGTGGTGCTGTGCATCTCCGCTGCTAAGGACTGGCCAGTACGACTTGGCAAAGGAGTTCGTTGAGCACAACAAGGCGCTCCCAGAGAAGTACGGGGCGAGCGGCTTCATAACGACATGCGCTGGATGCTACAGGACACTTTCAAGGGACTACAAGATGGACCCGCCAGAGGGGTACACCGACAAGTTCGGCAAGATGGAGGGCGTCAAGGTCATACATACGATCCAGTTGATAGAGGAGATGCTTAACAAAGGCGAGATAGAGTTCACCGGCAGTTTCAACAATACTGTGACTTACCACGATCCGTGCCACCTTGGCAGGCACGCAGAGGTCTACGAGACGCCCCGAAATGTGCTCAAGGCGATCCCTGGCGTCAACCTGGTCGAGATGTACCGGAACAGGAAGTTCTCCTACTGCTGCGGCGCTGGCGGTGGTGTCAGAGGAGGATTCGCGGACTACTCGCTAGAGACTTCGGCAAAGCGTGTGCGAGAAGCGGAGTCGACTGGTGCGTCGGTGCTGACCAGCACTTGCCCGTTCTGCTGGAGAAACCTCACAGATGCCATTGAGATGATAAAGTCACCACTCAAAATGGTGGACATTGTAGAGATACTTGAGCCAATTGTTAAGCGGAAATAAAAGCCAAGGAAAAACTAAACCACTTTTTTATTTCTTTTTTGAGAAATGCTCCGACGGCTTGATTATGAGTTACAAGATCCTTAATGGACCACTGGACCCAGACGAAAGAGAGGCATACATACAAAGAAAAATTCGTGCCTGTGAAGATGGTTACAGAAGTGTTCCATTCAAGGATCCTGTTATGGGCATACTGTCTGAGCTTAAGCGCCCTATGGAGTACATAGACAATTACGTTGAGCCTTGGTTGAAACCAACGCCCCCACCAGATATGCTCTTCATGCTGACTGTGGAAAACTTTGTAACATTTATTGACTCCAACGGGTGCCTAGAATATGCCAATGAATTGACCAGAAAGGTGAAGGGAGACGTGCTCCCTGAGGTGCCCGTGCTGGTCGGGGTAGACCACTCCCTATCCGGCGGGGTGATTAGCGCTCTGTGCGAGGAGTATGGTGGCGAGAACCTGAGGGTCGTGGTATTCGATAGTCACTTTGACTTCATACCTCCCACCATAAGGTGTGGGCTCATACAGTATGACGTTGAGAACAACCCAGAAACAAAGTTTTCGCCCAACGATCCGTACATCTACAATAGACCAGACAGCTACAATGCTGACTCTTTCCTCAGCTATGTTGCGAAGATGGTCCCCATGGAAAACATGTATATTGTGGGCGTCTCAGACTACCCTCCGAAAGTAGCCGAGGAGATTGAGGATGATAGGGTCAGGAGATATGTTGAGTTCTATAAGGGCACAGAGTCGTCTGGTGTCCATATTATAAAGAAAGAAGACATTCAAAAGAACTTGCGTGAGGTGGGCTCCATTCTGTCCAATACTGATCTGCCTTTCACCTACGTTTCAGTGGATGTGGATGTTTGCGCAAACACATCGATAAAAGGTGCGCGTTTTTTGGACTATTTCGGCATAACACATAGAGATCTGTACGGGCTGATCTCCTCAATTTTAAAGTCTAAGTCCAAGATAGTAGGCATTGACTTCATGGAATTTGACGTTTACAACGCTGGAACTTCTAGCTCTGGAAGGCTAGAGAAGACATATGCCATAATGGCAGAATCCCTAAGAAGGATGCTCTCTGCTAAATAGACAAAAGTCGAATTAATTAACGATAATAGCCGAAGAGAAATGTTATATACTTCGACAGCAATCTATATCTCGGAGACAAAAATGTCCCTCTTACAAGTAAGGCGGATAATTCACAAAAACAAGAGGCTGGGGCGAGGTAGGGGTAGGGCTAGAGTGAAGCCCGTAGACCAGAGGATATCTGCTCTTTGGGACAGCCCCATGGCTATCTGGGAGCCCCAAGAGTAGAGGACTTATCCAGCCCTTCCGATATTTAAGTCGGGGTGGATTTCTTGAGCATTTTAGGACTTTCCAAACAGATAATTCTAACTTCCTTGACAGGTCTCGCTAACCTCGCGGTATACATTATAATCTTAGTGAACATACTGTGGTTTTTATCCTCTGCAATCAAGATTGTCAAGGAGTATGAGCGCGCGGTCATATTCAGGCTCGGGCGCCTTCTAGGTGCAAAGGGACCTGGCATATTCTTCATAATCCCATTCGTGGATACTCTAAGGAAGGTGGATCTTAGAGTCCTGACATTCGATGTGCCAAGGCAGATGATAATAACAAAGGACAATGTCACAGTGCAAGTTGACGCCGTGGTTTATTATAGGGTATTTGATCCGGTAAAGGCGATAGTCCAAGTTGAGAATTACATGCTATCCACCAACCTTCTCGCTCAGACCACCCTAAGGGACATACTCGGTCAGGTGCAACTTGACGACCTACTTACAAAGAGGGAGGAGCTGAACCAGAGGCTTCAAACCACTCTCGATATACCAACAGACGCCTGGGGCATCAAGGTCACAGCGGTCGTGATAAAAGATGTAATTCTGCCAGAGTCGCTCCAGAGGGCTATGGCAAAGCAGGCAGAGGCCGAGAGGGAGAGGAGGTCTAGAATAATAATAGCGGAGGGAGAGTACCAAGCGGCTCAGAAGATGAGCGAGGCTGCACAGCTATATAAGAAGACACCCATTGCTTTGAGACTGCGAGAGTTTCAGATGATATCGGAAGTGGCAAGGGAGAAGAACCTAATACTGGTGACGTCAACAGGGGGCACAACGGTTGCCGAATTTGCTGGCCTGGCAAAGGCCCTTGACAAGAAATCAGGGAGTACGGAGAAATAAATGAAATGGCAAGAAGATCCCTAACAATTTTTTTGATTTTTTCCATAATTGCCTTCTTAACCCTGCCATCTCAAGTGGGCGCTGATGG
>CAZZJY010000085.1:0-6465 GCA_964654895.1 uncultured Nitrososphaerota archaeon | reverse complement strand
ATCTTATAGCCTCTGCGGCGTTGTCTGGCTTTATCTCGAATGCAAAAGGCCGCTCGCACCACCAGAACTTTTGAGCTTTGTCCTCCCTGTAGTAGGGGCAGATCGGGCAGCACTTTGCCTCAAGCTTCAGTAGATACCAGATTGGTGGAGCCTCGTCTGACGGATAGCTCTTCTGCGGCCAAGGTTTCTCCTTTGAGACGTAGCCTGGGCACTTCGGGCTTACCCTAGGCTCCTGGTTCAGGATGTTCTTATATTCTGGACATAATATGCAGCATGGCATTTTATTTACCCCCTATCTCCTTCCTCCCATTGTCAGAGCCATAATGCCCTTCTGTCCGTGTAGCCTGTTCTCAGCCTCGTCCACTGAGACAGACCATCTGTTGGAGAAGATCACTTCGGGTTCCACTTCAAGACCAACGTCGGCAGGTAGGCAGTGCATCCAGATGCTGTTCTTGCGAGTCCTGTCCATCAGCTCGGGGGTGGTCTTCCATGCAGCAAGGTTGTGGGTCCTCTTGTACTCCTCGTGGAGCTTCTCGTCGTAGCCTCCAGCCTTCAGGAGCTCCCAGCTGCACCATCCCTTTGGATAGACCACGAGGGCGTCCTCGAATGCTTCTTCCATACTGTGAACGATCTCGAACTTCGTACCATACTGGTCGGCTAGCTTTTTGGTGTATTCCTCCACGGCCGGGTCCAAGTTGAATTTCTCCGGGTATGCCAAGGTGACGTCCAACTGGAGGAGTCTTGTGAAGAATATTATATGGGTCGGGGGACCTGCCACCGGCTTCCAAGCACCAGGGCTGTTGGCGTAGCACATGACAAACTTCTTTCCTCTTAGGCTCCTGGCATTGTATTTCTCAATCACAGTCATGACGTCTGCGACGCCTTGGCATGGGTGCCACATGTCGCACTCCATATTTATCACGGGCACCGTCGAGGCCTTCGCATACTCCCTCATTGTGAGGTTGCCCTCTCCATAGTACTGGCCCTTCACGTACCTCCTTATTGCTATCCCGTCGCACATCCTGCTCATGATGGCGGCGGTCTCGTAGATGGTTTCACCATGGGTTATCTGGAGCTTTCCTGGGTCCAAATCGTATGCTACGCCGCCCAGCTGAGTGATCCCTGTAATGAAAGAGGACCTAGTTCTCGTCGAGGGGTTGAAGAACAACGTAAATAGCGACTTCCCTTTGCAGATGTGGTCGTGTCGCTGTCCCATCGCATATTCCCTTTTGAGGTCGAAGGAGACGTCCAACACTGTCCAAAGCTCTTCGTCACTCCATTCTATCTCGGGAGCTATCCAGTGTTTCCCATGAAGTTCTGTTTTTACCAAATATCTCCCTCCAAGTTTTGCTGGAATTGGGTATTGAGTTTTGGTTTAATAATACTTTCGCGAGGGTTAGAGGAAACTATCACAAACAGAAAAAGAGGTTAGTTTAAGGGCTGGTGTTTTCCTCTTGGGACGAACTTGCCTGTGCCCTTCTTGCCGACAAACTCCCTGTTGTACACCACAGGTTTGCCCCTCACAAAGACATGAAGAGGCATGCCCCTGACTTTGATCCCCTCGTATATGGAGTAGTCGATCCTCGAGTGGAGGTTCTCCTGGCTAAGCTCCATCTCAAAGTCGGGGTCGAAGACGACTATGTCTGCATCGCTGCCCACGTTTAGGGTACCCTTCCTCGGATATAGACCGAAGAGCTTTGCCGGGTTGTAGGAGACCACCTCTACGAGTTTATTCAAGGATATCCTGTTTTTGGAAACGCCCTCGCTGTAGAGGAGGGGGATCATGGTCTCTGTGCCAGGAACTCCGTTAGGAACCTTAGTGAAGTTGTCTTTTCCAAGGTCCTTCTGGGCGTCTGTGAATGTGCAATGATCGGTTGCGACTGTGCTCAGCGTGCCATTTGCGAGCCCCTCCCAGAGGGCCTCATTGTCTGCCTTGCTCCTCAAAGGAGGCGACATTATGTACCTCCTGCCCTTCGGCGAGAGGTACTTTTCATCAGTGAGCACGAGGTAGTGGGGACACGTCTCCCCGTACAAGTTCGAGTAGAGCTTCTTCATCCTTGAGAGCTCGGCCACGCCCTCCTTTGTGGACATGTGCACAATGTAAAGGTTCCCGCCTGCGGCTGCTGCCAGCGCCAGACCCCTGTGGATAGCCTCGCCCTCAACGAAGTTTGGTCTGCTCTTTGCGTGATACTCCGCGGACAGCTTTCCCAAGGAAACATAACGCTCTATCAGGAGCTCCAAGACAGAGTTGTTCTCGGCATGTAGCTGGACCAAGAACCCGAGTCTCCGGCTCTCTTCCAACATCCTGTATATCCTGCCGTCGTCGCTCATCAGACCCTCCTTTCTGTATGGCATAAAGAGCTTGAAGCTTGAGACCCCAGCCTCGAGTACCTGTGGAATCTCTTTGACCAGGTCTTCAGTTAGGTTTGTCACAGCCACGTGGATCCCATAATCCACAACCACTTTGGGGTCTGCCTTGCCCCTCCACAGAGATATGGTCTCGAGAAATGTTTTGTCCTTCGGCTGTATTGCAAAGTCCAAAATTGTGGTAACGCCACCAAATGCGGCTGCAATTGTCCCGTACTCAAAGTCGTCGACTGTGGTGGTTCCCATGAAAGGCATTTCCATGTGGGTGTGGGCGTCTATGCCCCCAGGCATCACATACTTGCCTGAGGCGTCCACGACCTCTTGCGCCTTTTCGGTGATGTTTGAGGCGATGGTCACGATCTTGCCGTCTTTCACGCCGATATCTGCTTTGAAGGTGTCCTTTGGGGTTACAATGGTTCCGTTCTTTATCAATAAGTCCATTATAAAGCCTCCAATATTAACATATAGAAAAAGTGGTGTTTAAACGCTTGCCTACTTTGTGACTTTCTTCCATGTTATGCATCCAGGCACAGGGCAGAGATGCGTGCACAGAGAGCAGGCGTCGCACTTCTCCTCGTCGACCTCGGCGGCCTTTCCTTGCTCGAACTTTATCGCCTGGTATCCTCCATCGCGGCATGCTACATAGCAGAGACCGCACTTTATGCAAAGGTCCTTGTTGATGCTGGCCACGACCGTGTAATCCTTGTTGAGCTTCGACCAAGCAGTCAGTCTGGGGAGGCTCTTCCCGATAATCTCGTTCACAGAGGAGAACCCTTTGTCGGCGAGGTAATTGGTGAGGCCGTCAACGAAGTCGGAAATTATCCGGTAGCCCCTCCACATCACCGCCGTGCAGACCTGGACGCAGCCCGCACCCACGAGGAGGTATTCAACAGCATCCTTCCAAGTAGTTATTCCCCCTATCCCAGAGACGGGGATGTTAGTTGCCTGAGCGATCTGGGCGACGCACCTGAGTCCAATTGGCTTGACGCCCGGTCCAGAGAGACCTCCGAAGGTGCTCATGCCGTCGACGGTGGGTATCGGCTCAAAAGTGTCGATATTGATGCCTATGAGTCCGAGCACAGTGTTTATGGCGGAGGTGGCGTCTGCGCCAGCGTCCTCTGCGGCCTTGGCGGTGTAGGCGATGTCTGTGACGTTCGGGGTCAGTTTCACCATGACGGGAACCGAGGATCCGCGCTTTGCCGCCTTTGTGAGCTTCTGGATGAGTTCAGCCCTCTGTCCGATGAAAGCACCCATCCCCCGTTCAGGCATCCCATGTGGGCAGCCAAAGTTCAGCTCCAGCATGTCCACGCCCGCCTCGCTCACGATCCTGGCCAACTCCTCCCAGTCCTCCTCCTTGCACTCAGCCATGATGCTACCTATGAGTGCCTTCTCGGGGAACTTTTTCTTGATCTCTTTGATCTCCTTCACCCATGTGCCAACGGGCCTCTTTGAGACCTCTTCGATGTTCTCGAAGAGTATCATTTGCTTCGTCTCAAAGCCCATCACGCCAAACCTGTTCTTTAGATCGTAGACAGGAGTCTTATCTGGCTTTATGGTTTTTGTGACAGCACCAGCCCAACCAGCCTCGAATGCCCTCATGATCATCTCGCCGGTACATGTGGGAGGCGCCGATGAGAGGAGGTATGGGCTCTCCAGCTCAAGGTTGCAGAATTTTACAGAGATATCCGGTTTTGAAACCATATTTTCTCACTTCCATAACTACTATTTCTTCGAACTCTTACCTCCGGAGAGGAACTTGTCAATGGCAGCTGCAGCCTTCTTACCCTCAGCCACAGCCTCTACCACCGTCTCGCCGCCGTTTACTGCGTCGCCGCCCGCAAATATGCCTTCTACAGATGTGGAAAAGTTCTCGTCTACTACGATCAGCCCCTTCTCTGTCTTGACGCCATAGGACTTCAGGAGCTCTTCGTCCGGTTTCTGCCCTATCGCGACTATAACCGAGTCCACATCCAAGCGGAACTCTGAGCCCTTTATGGGCCTTACGCCCCTCCTTCCAGAGGAGTCCGGCTCGGTGAGTTCCATCTTCACGCACTCAATCGCTTTGACGGTCTTGTCGCCTATTATCCGGACTGGAGCAGTGAGTAAAAGGAACTCCACACCCTCCTCTCTCGCCTGATTCCTGCCGTATGGTACTGCGGGCATCTCGGCAAAGGACCTCCTGTAGACTATGTAGACCCTTTCGGCACCGAGCCTCACAGAGGCGCAGGCTGCGTCTATGGCGGTGTCTCCGCCGCCTATCACGGCAACCCGCTTGCCCTTGAGGTCGGGCGCCTTACCCTCTCCCATCAGCCATTTTGCCACAGAATGCAGGAATTCCTGTGCGGGGTAAACACCGTTTAGGTCCTCGCCAGGTATCCCGAGTTTCTGGGACTTTGTTGCGCCCACGCCCACGAAGACGGCGTCATACTCCTTGAGAAGAGGCTTTAGGTCGGTGATTTTCTTGTTTGTGACGAAATTAATGCCATACTCCTTTATGAGGTCGATTTCAGACTCGGGAACAGACCATGGGGCCTTCCAAGGGAGTATGCCGTAGAGCAGAAGACCCCCGGGTCTTGGGTTTGCATCGAAGACCGTGACGCTGTAGCCCATGCGGGCGAGCTCGTATGCTGCTGAGAGACCGGCAGGACCGGCACCCACAACTGCGACCTTCTTATTCTTGGATCTCGATTTCGGGAATTTCACGAGGCCCTTGAGCTTCTCTTTCTCGTAGGCAAACCTCTGGAGCATGGATATAGCCACGGGTTCCTCGTTCAAGTTTCTCCTGACGCATTTGGACTCGCAGAGGCGCTCAACTGGACAGACATAGCCGCACTCGCCTCCTAGGATGTTGCTTTCGCGTATGACTTTGGCAGCCCCGTAGAAGTTTCCAGTTTTTATGCGGTATATGAACTCGGGGATGTTGATCCCGGCGGGGCAAGCCGAGATGCATGGGGCATCGTAGCACATAAGACACCTTGAAGCTTCGTACACAGCAAGCCTGTCGTCGAGGTTTGAGACGTATGGAGCGAAGCCAGAAATCCTCTCATGCGGAGGAATAGTTTTAGTATGGACTCTACCTGACATAGAATTCGCTCCTTAGAGGATTAAGGGTTAATAGGGGGTTTTAATTAAGGCTTTCGTGATAAAAATATGGATCGCTCAGAGAGAAGGTCTGTGAAGGGGATTGTGTTCGATCTGGACGGCACATTGGTAGACTCTTTAGATTCTATTTGGAGAGCTACTGAGTACGTGCTCAAGAATAACGGCTACCGAGGTGTAAACCGTCAGGATGTGGTGGAGGCAATGGGCAAGACCATATTTGACTTGTTCTTGAGAGCTGAGCCCGGGCTGAGCCCGGAGGAGCAGCAGAAGCTGTTCGAGGACTACAGGAGAGTTTACATGGATTTCATAGCCCACACCAGGCTGATCCCCAAGGTTAAGGAGACCTTGGTGGTGTTGAGGTCGAGAAATTTAAAGATGGCGGTTGTCACAATGAAGAGCAGGCAAAATGCTGAGAAGATACTCTCGTTTTTTGGCATAAGAGACTTCTTTGATTTGGTGGTAGGCTTCGAGGACGTGAAGGAGCACAAGCCCTCCATGGAGCCAATAGTGAAGGCGGCAGAGGGGCTGGGCCTCAGAGCCTCAGAGTTGGTTGTTGTGGGCGACACTCACATAGACGTCATGGCTGGGAGGGAGGCGGGCGCATTAACGGTTGCGGTCAAGACGGGCGTGACGCCCCTGGAGAGGATTACGTCGGAGAGACCAGACTTCTTGATCGAAGATGTCTCCAGCCTGCCCGAGACTTTGGAGCGAAACGGGCTCATCAGTGCCGGGGACTGATGTTCTTTAGGATCTCGTCGAAGGCCTCCGCAGCGGCGTCGATGTGCTCGCGGGTCAGAACCAAGGGCGGCTCTATCCTTATTACGTTGCCCTCCAAACCTCCGAGGCCCACGAGGATCTTTTTCTTCCATGCTTCTTGCAAGAATCTTGCGGCTTCATCCCTCGCCGGCGCCTTTGTAGATCTGTCTTTAACGAGTTCCATCCCTAGGAAGAAACCGACGCCCCTCCCTTCCCCGCCGCGCCCGCACACGCCCTGCC
>CAZZJY010000084.1:0-7241 GCA_964654895.1 uncultured Nitrososphaerota archaeon | reverse complement strand
CTTTTATCACAAGCCAAAGACCCTAGAGGGGCTCGTGGATCATTTGGTCGGGAAGGTACTAGACCAGCTTGGGGGCAAACATAGCCTCTACAGGCGGTGGGAAGGTATAGCAAAGACCTGACGCCCAAGCCATCTTCATGCCTTGACCCTGTCAGAAATTATTCTACTGGGTTGCCCAGCCCTCGAATTCTCCGTTCATGCTGTTTGAGTTCTAAGCAACTCGACTTTGAACTTTCTAACACACTCTTCGGAATTTTTCAAAAGCTTGAGTATGTCCTCTTCAGAGGCATCGTCCACATGAATCCCCGCGATAACGAGAGTGTTTCGTCCAGTTTCTTTGAAGATCGTTTGAGCCGCTTTGTGTGAGACCAAGTAATCCTTATGGTTCGGCAGAGAAAAAGTGAAGGGCTCGCCCATTCCGCTACAGATGGAGACGGCACCAATGTGTGGCTTTTCTCCTCCTCCAATGTATATTACTATGTCACTTCCAGCCCTCACGACCTCCAGATAGACTTTGTGCCTTCCCTCACCAGATTCGATGAATTTCGGCATGACAAGCTCCCTCAGGTAATCCAGTCCTTATTGCTTATCTTCTCGGGGAGGTAGACGTCAGAAAGGAACCTGAACCCCTTTGATGATTTTGCCTCAATCTCCGCCTTGACCTTCCTCTCCAAGAACATGTTTATTTCTTGCCGCCACTTCTTGGACTCGAAAAACCAAGGATAGCGCGGAAGTTTCGTGACAGGGTCCTTGACGAGAAGCTCCTTGGCCCTCTTTATGTCGATCTCGTTTGCCTTAATCAGGTGGTCTCGTGGGATCTCGTACTTTTCTATATCAGTCATAGTCATGCCCAGAAACTTGGCCTCGGGGCATGCCAGTCTGAAGGACTCATACGAGAGTGAAATGCTGCCCGCACGGTAAGTGGAGTATATGTACCACCCGAACGGGTCTGCGTCCGTGAGTACATACACAGGGAGCCCCCACTCTTCGTTCAGGCGCTTCACCATGCGCCTAGTGGCTCTGTCAGCCTGACCCTTCCCTGTGATGAGGATGCAGTGGTTTTTCCGCCAAAATTCGTAGTCGTTCAGCCTTTGGAATATGGCGTCTTTCTCCACCACGAGAACGTAATCTGCGTTCACCTCCAAGATCCTGATTTGGTCACAGAGGGATGGGATGTTAAATGCGCCAATTCCAAACTTGGTGCAATCTATCCTGTTGCCTTTAGACTCCAAGATTATATTGCCAACCATGGCACCCCTAGACTCTGCAACTATCCCCATCTGCTCCCTAAGGAGACCAGTCATAACCTCGATGTCCTGAAAGATGGAGTTCGACTCGTCTTGGTCGTTGAATGTCTCTATCTCTGTGCCCTCGATGGTGTGCAATGTGTAGTAGTACAGGTCCCTGATGGTGGGGTGGTCGTTATTCTTGAGGGCTTCATAAATAGCCCTTGCAAGCAGGCATGTCTGCATAAAAGATCTGACCCCACTTATGTCGTTAAATTTGCGCTCTCCGACCCTTTCCCCCAGTGTTATGATGCCCCGCTTTTTGTCAAATACGGTGTTCGAGGCAGTCCGCAGGGGTATGCGGAGCACTGGGGGCTTAGAGGCTTTCAGATCCTCCACCAGTCTGACAAATATCTGCCTTAGCTTTCTCTCAGCATCGTCAAAGGACTCGAGGGGTCTTTCCTTAATATAGCGATTCTTTACCATACCATCACCTGATGAATGCATCTAGCGTGTGTTGGGACTTCTCCTTCAACTTTTTAGTAGGTACCTTGGCGGTAATACTTGGAGCAGGAACTTCCTTCAACTTCAGCACCTCCTGCTGTGGGGGCGGTCTCTTTTCGGAGGCTATCGTCTTAGTCCTAACGGTTTCCATAAGTTTATTGAAGATCTCCTCTTGGCTCACTCCAGTTAGCAAATGTAGATCCCTCGCAATCTCCCGGGCGTATATTTGGAAGATACTCTGACGGTGGCGTTCATGTTCCTGCCTCTGACGGTGGGTCACGTAGGAGTGTATCATCCTGCCCAGCGCTTGGAGCGCGAGTCTCAACTGCTCATGTATCTCATCGTGATAGGCGACAGCAAATTTTCCTGGGACGGTGTATGGGACCTTAGTGGATATCAGTGAGACCACAAGAACCATCGGCGCGAGAGGGAGTGTGCCCTCCTCCTGGGGCAGTTTGTAGTTCCTCCAGTTTATTTCTTTTACAGTCTTGTAAAGGAGGCAATCCTTGGAATCATAGATCAGGGGGCACTTGTTGCCGAGCCTTATAACTTTGGCTTTAAAGACACCAGGCCTGACGGTCTCGCAGTCGTTTGCCACCGAGGCACCACCGTAGGCCACAGCCACCTCTACCTGAAAGGGGATACCCCTGTATGACCATGGATCCCTCGAGGTAGCTTCGATGAATTCGGCATCGGGATAAAGCCTTCTTAGGGATTGCCTTAGAGCCTCCTCCCCTATTGGGCTCAGAACATCAAGGGGAGGCCTCATGATGTCGACCTCCTTGGCTGCCTTGAACAAAGCCTCAACATTGATCTCTTTGGGCAGGACATCGGGGGGGATATTTGCGGCTGAGAGGAGCTGCAGGGCTTTAAGTTCAGAGATCCTGACGAAGTGTTTGACCAAAAACTGTTTTGCATCCTTGCAGCATCTGTCGTTGGAGATCATCTCAAGAAGAGCTCCCGGCTCCATTGAGAGTATGTGGGGCCTTATCTCCTTGGGCGGGGGCGGAAGGATCTCTGTGGCTCTAGGGTAGTGAATGACCTTCTCCTCTCCATTTACGGTCGGCTTGAGTGTGAACTTCAGCTCAGCATGGGGGTTTGCGAGGGATAGTTCTTTGATAAATGATTCGACCTTCTTTGTGTATTCTCCCGCGACCATCAACTCTACCGTTGTCCCGTGAGGTCTGTTAAACGGGACGTCCTCCGCGGAGATAACGATCGGCTTGTTCTGCTCTGTGTCTATCTTGAGTACAACCCGGTATGCCTTCTCATCAGTCTCAGTCTTGGTGGTTATCACGGCTGGTTCCAGGGAGGTCAGCTGGGCGTATATTATCGCGGCGTGGACGCCAAGACCCTGCTGACCCCTTGACTGCTTGAAGGAAAAGAACTTAGACCCGTAGAGGACCTTTCCAAAGGCCTTGGCTACTTTGCTCCTCACCACGCCGCAACCATTGTCCTCAACGGTGATCTTGAATATCGGGAATTTCCTTATCCCACCGTCCTTGACCCTGTTCGTTATCACTTCATACTCTTTTTCTGTAGCGGTCAGTGTTACTGCAATCTCAGGTAAGACGCCCATAGCCTCTGCTGCATCGAGGGAGTTGTCGACAAGCTCCTTGATAGTCTGAACCAATGCGTGCTCGGGATCGCCAAACCCGAGCTGCCCCAGATTCTGCCTGTAATATTGTGCAGGGTTTACTGCCCTCATCTTCTTGGCTTCTGCCTCTGCAACTGTGGGGGTATCTGAGAGAGACCTCTGTTTGATCTGCCCTCTTCTGACGCGCTTAGCCTTCCTCAAAATGGGCTTTCCGACCACCTTGTCAGCCCCTCTCTTGTCTCCACCGTCTTCTCTTACCATCAGTTTGACCCCACACAATATGAGTGCAAATAATTGTGCCTGTCACCGCCATCAACTAGGTTTGAAAAGTATTTATCCCTTCTCGGAAGATCGCGACGCCCCCGCATGGCGGACTGCCCTCACCTCTGCGTAAGGGGTCATTGTGGCGTTGGGATGAGGCAATTTTTGTGCTCAAAAGCCGGGGACTTCCTCCAGGAGCATGCCCTCTATCATGAAGGGCGGATTTCTGGACGCGACGCCTAATGCCTCTTTGAGTTTTGATTCTCTCTCCGCATAGATCTCGACGACTGGGTCGCCTTTCTTGACGGCGTAACCCATCTTCGCATAGAGCTTGATACCAGCCCCTTTGTCGATTGGTGCACCCGCAGCCCGGGCGATCGCATTAATAGCTGAGTTGTTGATGCTGCTCACGTAGCCGTCGGTGGGAGCCGCGAGCACGTACTTTTTCTCGCCCAGCGGGATCTCGTCGGGCTTGATATTGGGGTTGCCACCTTGGTTCTCGACAATCTCCCGGAACTTCTGATAGGCCTTTCCACTCCTCAGGATCTCCTTGGCCATGTCCTGACCGCCCCCCTTAGGAGCAAGACCGGTCATCTCGAAGAGTGTGCCGGCGAGGGCAGTGGATTTTTCGATAAGGCTGTTCGGACCTCGACCCATAAGGGTCTCAAGCGCCTCCTTTGCCTCAAGCGCAGGTCCCACGGTGTGACCAACTGGTTGACCGCCATACGTCAAGCCACACCTAACCCTGATGCCTAGGCGGCTACCCAACTCTATGAACTCGTTGGCAAGCTTCCTTGCCTCCTCAAAGCTCTCGACCTTCGCGCCCTTCCCAGTAGGGATGTCGAGGACCAAGGTCGAGACGCCAACAGCAAGCTTCTTTGCCATAATGGATGCCAGCATCTGGGGGCGGGGGTCTATGGAGAGCGGATGCTCAACCCTTATGAACAGGTCGTCGGCTGGCGCGAGGTTCAGGCTGCCCCCCCACGCTATGTACCCGCCTGTTTTCTGGAGTAGCCTCCTAAGCTCGCTCACAGAAAACTCCACAGGAGCAAGGACTTCCATGGTATCGGCGGTACCAGATGGGCTTGTTATTGCCCTGCTGCTCGTTTTGGGTATCTTGAGCCCAGCGGCTGCCACTATAGGAACAATGAGAAGTGTCACTTTGTTTCCAGGGACTCCGCCTATCGAGTGCTTGTCTACCACCGGCTCACCAAAGTCTATAGTGTTTCCGGTCTCCACCATAGCTCTTGTCAGGCTCTCTATCTCGTCCATGTTCATGCCAACATACTCTTCAGCCATGAGAAATGCAGCAATCTCGAGCTGGCTCAGAGAATGCGTCACGGTGTCCTTAACTATCTGGGCGATCTCGCCCTTGGTTAGTGTGCCACCCCTCATCTTTTTGCGGATGAACTCAACAGAGGGCGGGCTGGGAGCAGGAGAGATCTCCACCTCTTCGCCCTCAGAGACAGGGAATTCCTTGAGCAGGTCCTTATAGATCCCTACCTCCCCCTGGCAGACGAGACCGCCGGAGACCTCGATGCGACAGATTATTCTGTCGGATATGTCGACCCTTGCGAGTACATTTGACCCTTCTTTGCTGAGACGGACTCTGTCGTGGATCCTCAGCATCAGGCTTTTTGCATCCTGCTCATTCAACACCACGCTCTTCTCTCCAGTCGTGATGTCAATGATTTTTGCCTTGAGTTTTAGCATCGGGAGATCACTACTCATTAAGTTCTCATGCAGCATTAAAAAACACTGCGGAACTTCAATCCTCGCCAAGAGCTTTGGTGCCCCAGTGTTTGAGCGCGACTTCTAGTTCCTTGTGGGTCCTTGCGTACTCCTCAAGTGGGATGCCATTGACGCACGCATCTATGGCATGCCGCATGGCTGCCGCCCCGGCCCTTGTGCCTAACGGGTGGCCGTGTATGCCGCCGCCGGCGTTTATGACGCAGTCTTTGCCGAGAGCTGCAAAATTCGCAGGCACAAGACCAGGGTGTATCCCTCCAGAGGCTACTGGGAAGACGCTCCTCAGTCCAAACCACTCATCCCGGAGTGAGTCAATGATTTTTTTGAGCTCAAGCCTTCGCTCCTCACTCGTCCCCATCTTTCCCGCGCCCGTGCCAGTGTGGAGCTGGTCGCCCCCTAGCATCCTTGCGATCTTGGATATGACGAGCATGGAGATGCCATGCTTCGGGTTTCTGGTGAAGGCTGCATGCATGGCCCTGTGCATGTGTATGGGAACGCCAAATGTGTAGCTGGAAAGGAACCACTCCACAGTGGGCAGACCGAGTATTATTATGTCGAGCATGAGTGTATTAGCGCCGTTATCGATGGCACTCTCGGCTAGCTTTACCATTTTGTCGGGCGAGCCAGTGACGTTCACCGCAAACAAAACGTTCCTGCCGGTCTCAGATTTTGCCCTGTCCAAAGCATCCATAACCTTCGTGACGCGCTCCTCGAGCGGACAGAAGGACTGATTCACGAGCGTCTCATCGTCCTTTATGAAGTCCACACCGCCCAAGGCAGCTTCGTATGCAACATTAGCTGTCTGCTCCGGGTTCAACCCTACCTTCGGCTTCACGATGGTTCCGAGATGTGGTCTTGGGGAAGATGTTGTTCCTACCAGCCGCCTCACACCCTCTATCCCGAACTCAGGACCGCGGTAATGCTGAACCACAGACTTGGGAAATTCGATATCCACCAGCCTGACGTTCTTGAGGGCAGACAGACCGAACAAGTTACCAGCGACCATGCTCAGGATGTTTGCAATGCCGCTTGTTTCCAGATCAAAAAGATCGAGCGGAAAAGCGATGTAAACAAAACCTGACTCTCCTGCTCCTTCCATTTTGTAGAGTTTTGCGGGCAGTTTGGTCCTGACCCACTCGTTGGTTGTTGTGATCTCAGTCCAGGTCCCTATGGACTCCTCTGTGGCGATTGCTATGCCAGCCGACTTCAAGCCCAAGGGGCTTTCAACATAGTATTTGGCAGAGATGTAATTATCAGGGTCTACATCCTCTGGTCTGGCGACAAAGATCTCGTCCAGGTACAGAGGCGTGGCGGTTTCATCCTTCTTATCCATGCCCATGTTTATTCTTCCTCCTCTATGGTTGTTTTACCTAATGATTCCTCTCCAATTGTCCATCCAAACTCTTCCATCAGTATAAGGACAGAGGCTTGAGGTGGTATAATGCCCCTCTCTGTTATAATTATATCTATGAACTCCGGGGGGGTCACGTCAAAGGCAGGGTTGGCAACGGTAACTCCTTTCAGCTGGGAGAGTTCCTCTGGAGGGATGACCTCTTCCGGTGGGCGCTCCTCAATCTCAACGAGCTCCCCGAGAACAGTGCTTGGGCTGAACTTGTAGGTCTCTGCGCCCACAAAGACGCGCACCCTTGCCTCCTTTGCCGCCAGGGCGATCTGGGAAGTCCCTATCTTGTTCACGACCGCCCCGTTCGCGGTGACGACATCTGCCCCTACTATGACCTTGTCGACCTTTGGCATGAAGTACCTGGCGGCGGAGTCCACTATCAAGGTAACGGGGATCCCAGCCTCAGAGAGGGCCTTCGCAGTAAGCCTCCCCTGAAATCTTGGTCTTGTCTCGGTCGCTATGACGCGGAACTCCTTACCCTGCCGTTTCGCCTCTTTAAGCT
>CAZZJY010000083.1:0-4477 GCA_964654895.1 uncultured Nitrososphaerota archaeon | reverse complement strand
GGCTGGCTCTGGGCGTGGCGCTCATCCACAGACCGAAGTTACTGGTGCTGGATGAGCCAACGGCGGGGGTTGACCCCCCGATAAGGAGGGCTTTCTGGGAATATCTGAGGGGGCTTAACAAGGAAGGGACTACAATACTGGTGACCACCCACTACATGGATGAGGCGGAGAACTGCGACAGGATAGGTCTGATGAACAGGGGGAGGCTCGTAGCGGAGGGCACTCCCAAGGAGCTCAAGAGGAGGGTCTTCGGAGGAGACCTTGTCGAGGTTGTCCTGGAGGGGTATATTCAGGGGGATGTGATTAAAGATTTTTTGAATGTGAAGGATCTGAAGTACATAGATGGAGAAACTGTCCTAAGGATCATCCTGAAGGACGCCTCGAGAGAGCTCCCATCCATGCTGAGGAGGCTAGACAGCATAGGGTTGAAGGTAAAATCGGCAGAGCCCATCAACGTCACTCTCGAGGAGGTTTTCATCGAACTAGTGACTAAGTTTGAGGCAGCGGTTTGAGGTGAGGGCTGTGAGGATCACCGCTGTCGTCGTCAAGGAGCTCATTCAGCTGAAGAGAGATCCCAGGTCACTCGTCATGATAGCGATGATCCCGTTGATCGTCATGTTGCTCTTCGGTGTGGGATATGGTGGGGGGATGGGAAAGATCAGTATAGCAGTGGTGAACCTAGACAAAGGAAGCCTTAGCTGGACGGTGATCGACTCGATAATGAAGACCCCCAGCGTTTACGTCAAGGCTTATGCCAACAGCATTGAGGAGGGAAGGGAGCTCGTGAAGGACGGCACCGTCTCGGCAACGGTGGTTATACCAGAGGGGTTCACCGAAGAGTTAATGAGAGGGGCATCAACCCAAGTTTTAGTCATAGTGGACGAGAGCATCACTACCATCTCAAGCACCATAAGGAACGCTATGCTGGCGGTGACGTACAAATTCCAGCAGGAGCTAGTCAGAAGCGTTCAGGGGTCCTCTGTGGAGCTCGTTTATAGCTCTGTTTATGGTCCCAAGGTCACCAACCTGGAGGCTTTCACGCCACTCGTCATTGGCATAGTGCTTCAGCTTGTACCGACGAGCCTGATCTCCATAGCAATCTGCAAAGAGAAGGAGCGGGGGACATTTGAGCAGCTGATAATGTCTCCAATAAGCAGGTATGATATAATATTCGGGAAGTTACTAGCATTTTTCATCGCCACTATAGCGGACATGCTCATCACGTTGATGGTTGCTGTTTGGATCTTTGACGTCTCTGTGAGGGGCCCGTTGATAGATGCGATGGTGATCTCTACTCTCTTTCTGCTTGGGTCGTTGGGGCTAGGGATGCTGATATCGGTCTTATCCAGGAACCAGCTTCAAGCCAACCAAGCCGCCATATTCATATTCATACCGGCTCTGCTATTCAGTGGTGCCCTCATGCCCATTGACATGCTCTCTCCCAGTGCGAAAATACTGGCAAACCTTACCCCCATGTACTACTTTGTTTCAGCCTTTAGGGACATTATGATAAGGGGGTTCGGGTTATGGCAGATAACCTGGCAGGTGTTTGCACTGTCAGTTTACATGGCATTAATGATTGTGACGGCCCCATTAGTGTTGAGGTTGAGGGTTGATTGATTATGGTTGTTCCTAGGAGGGAGCTCAGCATGTTGCGGTTCTGGTGCGTCGGAATGGTTATTTTAACCGTACTGGTAATTCTAAGCTCAGCATCACCGGGAGTCTTTTGTGCTGATAAAAACTTCAAGGTAGAGGATGTGAGTTGGAGGGCATTGAATGTTGGCGTCGGAAATAGCACTTGCATTGTGCAGCTCAGGTATTATGGGGGTAGCCCGTGCTCCAACGTGGATGGTACCCTCGAAGTCTCTCAGTTGAGCGAGAGCTACACTAGGGTATCCGACAAATATTCAGGGAGTGTCGAGAATGGCGGGGCAGTTTATTTGGAGTTCGTTTTCGATGTTTCTTCGTCGTCTAAGGCGGGTTGGTACAAAGCTCCATTGACAGTAAATTACATGGTGGATGGCAGGGTAATTTGGGAGAGCTTCGATTTGGTGTTGACGGTCAAAGGTAACCCCGATCTCTCCGTCTGCATCGACGACGAAAGGATTCTGAGGGGATGCATCAACGAGATCTCCATTATGATCAAGAATGATGGTGATGGGCTTGCTAGGAAGGTCAGGATCACTGTGCAAAGCCAAGATGTTTATTTGACGGTGATAGGTCCAAATGAATTCAGTGCAGACTTCCTTTTGCCAAATGAAGAATTGGCTGTGGTCGTAAAAGCCTTCGCACAGTTGGGTATCCGTGATGGGAGCAGCATTGCAGTCAATGTTAGGTATGAAGACCAGGAAGGATCAGCGTATGCGGAGACTACGACCATCGGTCTCAAAGTGGAGGATCCTGACAAGCCAAGAATGTTTGTAAGCACAAACACCACAAAGATAAGCCCAGGTGTTACTAACGGAGTACTCCTTTCAATCTTAAATAGCGGGGGTAAGGAGGCGATGGATTTGACCATCAAGCTGACCCCTGCCTCAAACCAGCTGACCTTGGTGGGCAATAACACCTTTTCATTTCAAGAGCTGGGTGTGGGAGAGGCATTGAACCTCCCGATATCACTGTACTTGGAGCCGCAGACCTACGGAAGCCTCCCCGTGTATGTTGTGATCGATTACAAAGACGACAGGAACAGCACATACCAGGACTCGCTGTCAATCGGTTTCCTGAGCGAGGAGGAGCCAGAGCCCAAGGTGGAGGTGCTGACTAAGGGACTACAGCTCCAGCCGAACGCCATAAATTCCATCACCATGATAATCGAGAACAGAGGGGAGAAGGCAGCGAAAGATCTCAGGATCAATCTGTTCTCGCAGACCCCAGAGGTCGCGGTGGTGGTGGGGACCGGAGTGGAACATAGAGACCTTCTGGGGCCAAAGGAGACTTGGGAGGTGCAAAAGGAGATCTTCGTTCAGCCGAATGTCTACGGCGCGGTGCCGCTTTATGTGCAGGTCCAGTATCAGGACGAGTTGCATAACAGGTACTCATTCACCTCGACCATCGGTTTCGAGGTCAAAGGGACACCCTCCTTGGCAATATCGTCGGTCATATACAACCCGTCCCCAGTCTTCGCAGGGAACAGGGTGGTCAGGGCAAATTGCGTTGTGGTCAACCATGGCAACTACACGGCGCAGGATGTGAGTATGACACTTGGAGAAATTGGCGGAGTTGTGAAGCCGTCTTATCCCGGGTCAGACCGTGTTAGGATACCGTTCTTAGCCGTAGGAGGTAGTGTAAGCGCCCAATTTCTGCTTGATATTGATGAGAATGCAAAGCCAGGATACTACGAGATACCTGTGAATATATCAACGAGTACCGAAAACATATCGACGGTGATTCCGCTCACAGTATCGGAGAAGGCAAAGATTCTTGTCGACAAGATATACTTCGATAGAGAGGTCACTCCAGGGGCTAGAAATGTAAAGCTATTCGTCGAGACGCTGAACGTTGGCAACGTCACAGCAGATGAGGTCAGAGTCTCAGTTATATCCGGATACATCACCGGATCCACTACGCAGCTCCTGGGCAGCATGGCAAGTGGGACTAGGAGAGTGGTTGTGATGGAGGTTGATGTAGACGACAAGGTAAGCCCAGGCGAGTTTCCTGTAGACGTGGAGGTCTCGTGGAGCCAAGATGGGAGAAGCATGTCTGATACCTCCACCAAGAGTCTGACAGTTGGCGAGCTTGGGAAGGTCGAGATCTGGGTCGTGGTGGGAGCTCTGGCGGTCCTGGTGGCAATGATCGTCATTTTCAGGAAGAGGGCATCGGATGTCGGCAAGTCAATTTTGTACAAGCTGAGAGGGCAGTGAATAAGGAAAAATGAACGAGAAACGAAAAAAAATAAAAAAAAAAAAATAAAAATGATAAAAATGATAAAAAAGGTTACTGGATGTAGAAAGTTATCGAGACGCTTGCAGAGACGCTCACCGCGCCTGGCATAATTGTTGTGGAGGATGCAACAGCTAAATCGTAACTGCGGTATATCGGAACCGGAGACGAGTAGGACTCTGAGACGCTTTGTACGCCAACAACCTTCACGCCCAAGGTCTTTGCGATGGTATTAGCCTTTGTCTGGGCATCTTTTACAGCCGTTTCCAGAGCGAGAGTCCTCAGGGCTGCCAGCTTTGTGTCTGAGACTGCGAAGTAGACCCCATTGACCTGATTCAAACCGCTCTCGACACATGCGTCGATTATTTTTCCTGCCATCTTCCCCAGATCTGGACCGCTGTGGGTCACCTGCAGAGTGTGTGTGACCCTGTATCCAATGAGGACTTGCTCGTTATTTATGTACCTGTACTCCGGACTTATGGTGTAGCTGAGCGTCTGGATTGAAGACTCGGTTATGCCCAAGCCCTTCAGTGCGCCTAGGGCACGATTTATGTTATTTGCTGCGGTTGCCGTAGCTTTTTGGACATCAGGATCT
>CAZZJY010000082.1:0-9086 GCA_964654895.1 uncultured Nitrososphaerota archaeon | reverse complement strand
CCTGCAAGAGGTGTGCCATTTGCTGCAAGGGTAAAGTTGTGGTGCTCACCGAAGAAGACATCTCCAGACTTAAACCGCATGTGGACAAAAAGTTTTTCGAGAGGACCACAAAACTGGAAAAGAGGCTGACGGGCGCAAATTACAAGATTATGATGGTGGATGGTCGCTGCGTTTTTCTCGAAGGAAACTCTTGCAGCGTGTACGATTACAGGCCTGACACTTGCAGGAGACACCCTTTTCTGGTCACTGAGCGAACCATTCTTGTTGCAAAAGATTGCCCAGGCGTAGATTGGAGAGAGACACAAGATCCTGACTATTACAAAGAGCTTTCCAGGAGTATAGCTCTAAACATCGAAAAGGCTCTAAAGAATGGGATAAGGTAAAAAACTGAGAGGATTTTAGTTCTGGCAAGGTAGATCAACGCCCTGGGATGAGGTTTCTACTCTTAAACCAGGACTGGAGAGCGAGACTTCAAACGGCACTCCCCCAGCCAATTTTATGGCAAGTGAGACCTCCTTGACCCTATCAGGGCAAAGAGCTATCATGCACCCTCCTCCACCTGCGCCTGTCAATTTTGATCCAAGGGCACCGGCACTCCTAGAAGCATATACCATTTCGTTGAGCGCCTTTGTGGAGACGCCAAGGGAGTCCAACAACCCATGGTTAATGTTCATCAGATCGCCGAAGGACTTCGGATCCCCTTTCTTAATGCGGGACCTTGCCTCTTCGACAAGCAGACCGATGGCTTCCATGATGAGGTCAACCACCTTTGGGTTTTGGTCCTTAGCGGCCTTGACCCTCTTAAGTATCTGGGCAGTCGTCTCTTCCCTCTGGGTGTACCCAAGGACAGAAGTGAAGTCGCAGGGGACGTCTATATGCTCAATGAAAGGTTTAGTGCCTTCTGGCTTGATGTAAATTGTGCCGCCGAAAGTTGTTATGGCAGTATCCATTGGGCTAGCAATCCCTTGGACTGCAACCTCTGTGGCGTGTCCCATTTTCGCAACCTCATTAAGATTCATTTCGTGTCCAAGGAGTGCTGAGTAAGCCGCAACAGTTCCAACAGATATGGCGGCCGACGTCCCAAGACCGGCGCCAATAGGCATTTCAGACCTTATCATTATGTTTGCGCCTGATTTTTTACCGTAGTGCTGAGCTGCTATCTCTATGGCTTTAATTATGTAGCGCAGGGGCTCTAATATTTGGGATTTCTTTTCCCACGTCTCAAATTCGAAATTGCTCATCTCTCCGTCTATTTTTAATGATAGTCCCTGAAGTTTTATGTCGTTGGAAAAGATCTTTATATTTGAGTCGTCTCTCCCCTCTACTGTTATGTAAACCCTCCTGTTTATGGCAGAGACGAGAGCGGGCTTTCCGTAAACTACAGCATGTTCGCCAAGTAAGGTTACTTTGCCGGGCACCGAGACTGTTATTCGCATCGGATCACCCATCTGAACATCGATCCTTACATCACTAATCTTATCTCACGGGGGACGGGACTTATAAGCAGTTTCACTCTTTTGAAGATTTTAGAGATTGAGAAAAATAGAACGGGGATTTCTCACATCGAGATCCCCCAATTTGTCGGATTCTCGAAGTAATGGTAAAAGAATGTACTTGGTCATTATTACGTCATAAAAGGGGCAGCATAATGTTTAGTGTCTATTGGCATCATATGGTTTATTTACAGACTTTTTGTTGACAACTAAAGACTGGGAGGAACTCGGGGAGAAAAAGATGTCTCCATTCCAGTATGAAGATGGAAAAGGGATCTATCTTTATCAACATGATCCTGTTAGTAATTTGAAGATCGTATCTTATCATCTAGGTACTTAATGAAAAAATAAGTCAGCAATAAAATCCAAACACCCAAATTTGTTTTCTAAAGACATGGCATTGATGAAGATAGGGAAGATCTATGAGGCCCTGGGATAAATGCTGTAAAAGCCTAATCATAATCCTACAATATCAAGATTTTAGACGGAGAACTAATACTTTAAAAATTTATGCGATCTATGGACAAGCCCTGACGCCTTTCGTACTTTTATGACTTGCTTCCACTTTTTCCCCGTTTATTTTGATTATTATGTGCTTTAGAGGGACATTTCTGTTAGAAATACGAATAGCCTCTTCAACTATGTATTTAAGACTATTACAACATGGAACTTCCATTGTAACTACTGTTACGCTTTTTATATTGGAAGTTTTTATAAGATGTTCCAACTTCTCCTTGTAGAACTGGGCATCATCCAATTTTGGACAACCAATAACTAGCGACTTGCCCATAAGAAGATTCTGGTGAAAGTCTGCATAAGCAAAGGGAACGCAATCCGCAGCTACCAGCAAATCTGAATTTAGGAAATAAGGTGCAGATACTGGTACTAATGTTAGTTGTATAGGCCACTGTCTAAGTTCAGTCCGTCTATTATTTAGAGAGGGTGGCGCCGCCTGTAATCCCTTTAAAGCTTTATGATTATGCTTAAGGGTTTCATTCATTATTTCTTTTGCAAACTCTAAGTCCAATCCTAGTCCTTGTTCACGAAGGATTCCTAAGGCCTCGCGAAGGTAATTGAATTGCCCGTGATCCTTCAAGTGCTTTAAATGTGCCTTTACCACGTTCGACCCTTGTTTTATCATTCGCTTTATGACTTCCCGCTCGTTGTAGGGCTCTGCCTCCCGCTCTACTACTCTTATTGCCCCCTTTGGACAACTCCTAATACATGCTCCTAATCCGTCGCAAAACAGTTCGCTTACGAGTCTTAACTTGCCATCTATCAACTGAAGTGCTCCCTCCGGACATGCTGGTATGCATAGACCACAACCATCGCACTTCTCATCGTCGATTTCTATAATCTTCCTCCTAATTTTAGGTAACCCGACAGCTTCCTTTGAATAATCCTCCAATTTTGCGCCTCCCTTACTCTGCATTAAACCCACCTTATATTACAATAGTAATATTATATTACAATAGTAATAATTTATATTTATCTCTTCTCTTCTAATTGTGTTAGGGATTTGAGATGCTGACGCCTTGCGAGGTTGCCGTGAAATGTGTTTTGCCTGTATTTCGGGCCAAAATTGCAAGCTGTATTAGGAACAAATATAAGTTGAGCCAATGTGAGATCGCCAAACTCTTGGGCGTAAGTCAACCAGCGATAAGCCTTTACTCCAAAAAATTGCGAGGTAGAGCTCTGGACCTCAGCGATGACGAGATAATTGCCCTAATCGAGACTTTATCTGAGTCCATAGTGAATGGAAGCAAGACAAAAAAAGACTTGCTTCTTGCGACGTGTAAAATTTGTATGACTGCTAGGTCTAAGGGACTGATGTGTAAATTACATAAGGCATTTGATGAGAGCATTGATATAGAGAACTGCGGTTTATGTAAGGATGTTCCAACTCCTTGCACTCAGTAGTAGCCTTGAGGCTTTATAGATCCTTTACAATCCACTATATCTTCATTCGGCGCGACTCTTCTGTTACACATAAAAAGAGTATCCGATGAGATTGCTTTTACCACAAATCCGCCTTTTCCCAAGCCGTAAGCAATGGAGATAGGATATGGCATTCTTACCATTAAGAACCTCCGATAATGTTAAAACCAATTTCCATTAAAATACCAAAGAAAGGGGATTCCTATGAAAGAGGAGCTCTTTTCAATCGGCGATGAGGTGTTAAAGGCTCTACTTAATAAAGGGGCTGACGGTGGCATAGTCATCCCAGTTCACAGAGACAGGACCATGATAAGGTTCGCCAACAATAGAATAATTGTCGTCCAGAGCTGGTCTATCATTGGTGTGGAATTTCTGTGCACATTTAACAGGAGAAGGGTTATAGGGAGAATTGAAAACCTCTGCGGAGACGCTGTCAAATCGAGCGTGGAGAGGGCGCTGAATGAGGCAAAGTTAGTACCCGAGGACAAAGAGTTCGTACCTGTGCCCGAGGGCAATAAATACTCTGCAAGAGAGACGACCGAAGTCATAGACCCAGAAAAGATGAGTGAAGGGGCGAGGGACGCCATCGATTCTGCTTTAAGGGAAGGAGCCGAGAGAGTCTCCGGGGCTTTTACGGGAGACATAACCAAGCGGTGCATATTGAGCAGCACTGGTACCGAAGGTTACGAAGAGAGGCCCTCTTTTGAGCTCAATGTCAGAGCTTTTAGGGGAGAAGCCTCCGGGCAAGGGTTGTCTTGTGCCACATCTATGAACTCCATTGATGCCAAGGGTGCGGGAGAGGAGGCAGGATGGATTGCCAAGGAGGGGGCGAACTTAACAGGTTGGAGCGAGGGCAGATACCAAGTCCTCTTTGGACCGATAATAGCGGCAAACCTGGTTGAGCACCTGGGGGAGGCAGCCTCTGCATTTCTTGTTGACGCTGGGCTCTCCTGCATGGCAGGCAAAATTGGGGAGAGGATCTTCTCGGAGAGTCTAACTGTAATTGACGACGGCTCCAGCGAAGATGGGCTCTGTTCCAGAACTTTTGATGATGAGGGGACAAAGACCAGGAAGAACACAATCGTAGAGAATGGTGTGGTGAAGGGCTACCTTCACAATGTAAAGACGGCCGCAAAATTCAAAACTGAAAGCACCGGAAACGCAGGATGGATAACACCACTGCCCTGGAATTTGATTGTTGAAGGGGGAAATATCAGATTCGAGGAGGCTCTCGAAGACACTAAAACCGGGCTGTATATAGTGAGTAACTGGTATACAAGATTCCAGAATTACAGCACAGGAGATTTTTCCACGATATGCAGAGACGGCATATTCCTAATAGAGAACGGTGGGATAAAGGGTTCGCTGAAGGGTGTGAGGATCAGTGACAATCTTGTAAGAATCTTCAGTTCAATCAGTGCGATTTGTAAGGAAAGAAAGTGGGTCAAGTGGTGGGAGGTGAGGACCCCTATATATCTGCCCGCGATGGTAGTGAGTGATGTTAGAATAACAAAAGCCCAAGGAGCATAGAACAGGAAGGGCTCACAGTGAACAAACGATAAAATAAGAAAGTTAAGAAATAAGAAGGAATAAGGGAGAATAAAAAAGAAAGGGTAAAAAGAGTTATGTTTAAGTTTAATTTATATTTGCTAATGGGCTAGTTTACTTCTCCACTTCAGCATCTGCAACTTTTAGCGCTTCGTCGAAGGCATCTACCCCGAAGTCAATCTGTTCCTTGTTTACGATCAGGGGCGGTGCAATCACGAAGTGGCTTATCCACGATGATATAGATACTCCACGTTTGTTGAGCTCTGCCGCAACCTTGTCCACCATCAGCGGGAGGCCTGCCGCCTTGTCTGCCCGAGTGTTGAACGGTTTCTTTGTCTTACGGTTCTTCACAATCTCCAAAGCCCAGAATAGACCGATCCCTCTCACATCACCGACCGAGGCGTGCCGGTCCTTGAGTTCGTTTAGCCTCTTACCAAGGTATTCGCCCATCTTTTTGGCGTTCTCGAACAGGTTGAGGCGCCTGTACTCATTAATCGCGGCTACGACGGGTGCCATGGCCAATGGGTGTGCCTCATAGGTATGCCCGTGCGCGAAGTAGTTCTCCTCGAAGTACTCGGCTATCTTCCTAGTCGTCGCAGTGATTCCCAACGGCGTGTAAGCCCCGGTGCTCCCTTTTGCTGTAGTTAATATGTCAGGCTTTACTCCCCAGTTATCAACGGCGAACCAGTTTCCTGTTCTTCCCCAACCAGACATCACCTCGTCGGCAATAAATATGACGTTGTTCTCTTCTGCGATCTGCTTCAGCCTCGGTAGGTACTCTTTGACGGGCACCAAGACTCCGTTAGTACCAACTACAGGTTCAACTATTATTCCAGCAACATTTGCCTCATTCTTTATCATGTAATCAACATACTCTGCGCAGGTTATGCCACAGTCAGGGTACTCCTGCTTGAATGGGCACCTGTAGCAGTAGCAGTCGGGTGCGAATATTACGCTGGAGATCTTCCCGGTGGGTTCTATGAACCATCTCCTGGGGTCGCCTGTGCAGGCGATAGAGCCCATGGTAGATCCGTGGTAGGAGTGGTATCTGGAGATTATTTTGTACGCGCCTCTGGGCTTTTGGTACATCATCACTATCTTCAGGGCTGCCTCGTTGGCCTCGGTGCCTGATGTGGAATAGAAGATCTTCTCCAGACCTTGCGGCAGAATTTCCACGAGAGCCTTGCTCACCCTTGCCCTGACCTCAACGGCGTAGGCGGGGGAAATGTAGGGCATCTTCTTAGCCTGCTCTATTATGGCATCTATCACAGCTTTGTTCTTGTGGCCGAGGTTGGAGCACATGAGCTGCGAGGAGAAGTCCAGCAGTTTCCTCCCTGTAACATCCGTGAAGTAGACCCCTTCGGCGTCCACGATGTGGGGCGGTTTCTTCCATCCTTTTTGTGCACGCCATGTCCCATACGTATATTTCGAAACTAATTCTACAATCTCATCAGGTTGTCCCGACAAATTTCGGCCTCCTGTAATGCGTAAGGATTGATTGAATAGGGTATTAAGCTTTTGCTATAACTATGATGATAAAACGGTTAGCAACAGCTACAGGAGAATGCGCAGAAAATGTACATTCCTAGAAACGTTTGGGCGAGTGATGATGAACATTTTAAAAATGAGGAGATCGCTTATATGATGGGTTAGATCGGGATGGTAAGTTTTCAAAGAAAGAAAGGCTTCCAAGAGTTGAAAAGTGTAAGCGAGGCACTCGAATTAGTAATGAGGGTTTGCGGATCGAAGAATTTGGGATGCGAGAGAGTGTCTTCCAAAGAGTCGTGTTGCAGGGTCTTAGAGAATGACGTAGTCTCAAAGATCGATGTTCCGCCTTACGACAGGGCGGCAGTGGATGGCTTTGCGCTTAGGTCATGTGAGACTTTCAGCGCAGGTCCATCAAACCCTGCCTTCTTTAAGCTCAAGGGCACGATTGAGGCAGGATCCCACGCGGGCGAGATCGGCGAGGGTGAGTGTTATGAAGTCTACACAGGGGCACCTATTCCAAAGGGGGCAGACGCGGTTGTGATGCTTGAGGATTGCGAGGTGGAGCGGGATTATGTAAAGGTCAAAAGGTCAGCCCCCAAGTTCGCCAATATCTCCCTAAAGGGGGAGGACATCAGGGCTGGGGAGGTTGTTATCAGGAGAGGCGAATTTTTGAGGCCGTGGCACATCGGAGTTCTGGCTTCCATAGGTGAGGAGAGTGTGATCGTGAGAAGAAAGCCAAGGGTGGCAGTCTTTTCTACCGGAGAAGAGTTGACAGAGGTTGATGTGGCGAGAATGGTCAGCGGAAAGATAATAGACTCCACAAGACCAATGGTAGTAGGTGCTTTGAGGGAGATCGGATGCGAAGTTGTGGACCGTGGTATTCTGCCAGACGATTTTGACCGAATCTCAGCCGAGTTGATGGAGCTCTCGAAGGGGGCTGATTTGATAGTAACAATCGGCGGGACTTCAATGGGGGGCAAGGACCTGCTGCCGGAGATACTCAAAACCAGATTCTCCCTGATTTTCCATGGACTCGCCGTTAAGCCCGGAAAACCCACTGGCTTCGGGGTAGTTGAAGGTGTGCCTGTACTGATGCTCCCGGGTTATCCGGTATCAGCGCTGGTGGGTTTCGAGAGTTTGGCGGTGCCACTCCTGTATGCCTGGGCAGGGAGAAAGCCCCCAAAAAGGGAAAAAGTCAGAGCCATCATGACGAGGAGTGTGGCAAGTACACCGGGCGTGAGGCACTTCTTGAGGGTAACGCTGGTGAGGAGAGAGGATGGACTATTCGCAGATCCCATAGCACTAACAGGCTCCGGGTTACTCTCCTCGATCACAAAAGCGGACGGGCTTGTGATCATTAAGGAGGACCTTGAGGGGTTGGAAGAGGGATCTGAGGTCGAGGTCGAGCTGCTCAGGGGGGACTATTAAATTGAGGAGGATATTTCACAGACTGATGAGCATAGAAGAGGCAAGGGACAGAATTCTCAGGGGTGTGAGGAAAGGTCTAGAAACGGAGTCTGTAAAGATCTCTGAAGCATCTGGGAGAGTTTTGGCGAGGTCTATAATTTCAAGGGTGGACCTGCCCCCTTTCGACAGGGCGGAGATGGACGGGTTCGCAGTTTTGTCATCGGACTTAGAAGGGGCTTCTGAGCAGAGACCGGTGGGACTGAGGATCGCCTGTAGGATAGACGCAGGGGACACTATGTTGAGGGAGATCCACAGAGGTGAGTGCGCGGAAATAGCCACAGGCGCGCCCATGCCAAGAGGGGCAGATTCAGTGGTAATGGTAGAGTATACGAAGAAAGTTGGGGATTATGTTCAGATATTCAGGGGGACGACGCCAGGAGAGAACGTGGCTTCGGCAGGCTCGGACATTCAGATAGGTGAATTAGTCCTGAGAAGGGGGACCATCTTGGGCAGGAGAGAGGTAGGCCTGCTTGCCGCAATGGGACTTGAAGAAGTGGATGTCATTAGGCGACCAAGGATAGGACTTCTTTCCACGGGAGACGAGCTTGTAGGACAAGGAGAGAATCTAGAGTTTGGGAAGATATACGACGCCAACGCGCCCTCCATAACCGTAGCCCTTTATGAAGAGGGCGCGGATGTGGTCAGTCTCGGAAGGGCGAAGGACAAATACGAAGATATAAAAAATCGGGTTACGGAAGGGCTAAGGATTTGTGATGCGGTCATAGTTTCGGGCGGGACCTCCGCGGGCGTAGGGGACATAGTCTACAGAGTCCTCGAAGATGTTTGCGACCAAGGCATAATTGTGCACGGTCTAAACGTGAAGCCAGGAAAACCAACTGTTGTGGCGCTCCACCAAGGGAAGCCTGTATTCGGGCTCCCGGGATACCCAGTGTCTGCGTTAATGATCTTCAATGAGATAGTGAGGCCGTACATCGAGAGCGTCTCTCTCAAAAAGAGAGGAGAGAACGTAAGAGCCCTAGCAAAACTCTCGCAGAGGGTCAATGCTGCAAGGGGGAGGAGGTGGTTCCTGCCAGTCCATGTGGTAAAAAGGGGAGGTTTCAACATTGCCTATCCTATATTCGCAAGTTCGGGCGCCATTGGAACGCTGGCGAAGGCAGACGGGTACATTGTAGTTAACGAAAATATAGAATT
>CAZZJY010000081.1:0-5278 GCA_964654895.1 uncultured Nitrososphaerota archaeon | reverse complement strand
AAATGAATTTTTCCAGGAAAAATTTAGGATGTTAGTCTATTAATGCTTCCGCGAAAGAGACATTACCGCCCCTCTGAGCACGGTGAGGAGAGTCGGAAGCATGCAGAGGACCATTACGGAGGAAAGGTCTAGGGATGCCCTTACTTGTACCCCCATAGTGAGCTCCTTCGGGATAGCCAGGGCTATCACCCCTCCTTGGAATGCAAAGTATACGTACAATGTTGACACCAGTCCGGCAAAGATGAGCACTGGACCGTAAGCCTTAGTCTTCCTGAATAGGACCTCCAAAAATACGGATGCGGAGACGAAGACACCCAATACTGGAAGGGATGGGTGAACGAGTCCGGGGGCTATCTGCCCCACAACATTCGGGAAATCTGAGGGCATGAACTTGCCGATCAAGAAAGGCAGGTTTGAGGGCACGTAACTCAGAAAGAAGAACACCATAGCGGAGAGGAGCACACCCACTGCCACTCTCAGAACCAGCCGCCCAGTTCCGATCTCCAGATCAAGGACTCTTGGCACTTATCTGAACCCCCTCTTCAAAAGTCCCGTAGGATGTATCCAGCCTGATGAGCATGTTCAGGCTCTGCTGGGAGGCAGCCGCGTTCAGGATGTAACCCATTATGATCCCTGAGTAGGTCTGATTTGGCTGAACCTCAAGCTGTATAACATCGATCATGCCGACCTCACTCCCCCTCCAGTCATAGATGATCCCGCTCAATGTCCCCCTGAGCGGCAGCATCGACCCGTCCCTAAATGTGAGCGGTATGAATATCCTAGAATGCGTTCCGTTGTAGGGCACAACCGAAAACCCCCCAAGTTGCGGGCTCTCTATCGGCGTACCCCAGTCCAAAACAACATTCTCTGTCCAGCTCATCTCACCAAAGATAGGCGCCGGCAGCCTCACCATTATTGTGTAGTTCTTCTGGAGCCTCTCTGTGAGCAGTTCAGGGTGTCCGACCCATGGGGACTCGAGGTATAAATCTATGGTGCCGCCGTACTCCTTACCTGGTTTCGCATCGATGTATGTCCACCCGTAGCCGACCTCCTTTCCCTCCTCATCTACTACCATTATAGACCCGCTCCCGGACACTGAAAACATCGTGGAGTTGTTTTTGAAGGATATGGGGATGCGTACTAGGAGGTGCACCATGTCATAAACCTCGAACGTGGGGTCCTGCATCTGCAGGTCCTTGTATGGCGCGCCCCACTTTAGAGTATCGTTGGCTGACACAACGACTTTCAAGAAAGGCTGAACTGACCCCTTAAGCGAGGCGGTTATGGGAAACTCCTGATCCTCGGTCATTATCGACATCATGAGCTCCGGATAAATCATCGAGGCATTCATCGTCGCCCTCACTTGGAGCGTACCCGAACCCCCAGGAGGCAATGTCAACCTGTTGCTACTCACCTCCAGGAGGGGCGTCCCGTTGCTGGTCTTGAGGGTGAGAGTCACAGAAATGTCTGAAAGCGTGAGGACCCCTTTGTTGCTTATACTGACCGGGATGGACATCTCAAGGAAGCCGCCGGCGATGTTCTGGGATGGCGCCCCGACCGATATTGTGGGCGCAGACTGCAGGAGCGTGTATGCAACAGCCGCTATCGAGGCTACAAAAACCACCACCGAAATGGCTGTCAAGGCGCTTATGATCCTAAGGGATTTGGAAATACCAATCGCCGTTACTATTTTTTGCATATATGCTTTTTAACATTATCGAAAGTCTGCGGGGTTTGGCAGCCCGTGCCCACCTCCCCAAAGATCCTCGCGATTTTATCCCTGTGGCAGCCCCCGAAAAATTATAAAATGTGCTCCAGAAAACCTAGTTTTAACACGTGAAATGGGCAATTAACTCTCCCGGCGGGAGGCCCCCATTTGGCAGGGTGGGGAGGAGGTCAAATACGTCTCCTGCAAGGGTTTGCGAGCACTTTCCGATGACCTGTGAGGTGTTGGCGGAGGCGGGACATGCAGAAATAGCCTTTGCCTCAAAGAGAGGCATGGGGTGGAGGAGATTTAGGGGCGGCTCCTCACCGCATCTGAAGACGGTAGAACAGAACATATAAATCTAACATCGCCCCCATCCCACCCGTAAATGGTGCGGGATCTCCCGCTCACAATGTTAAAGATGAGTGCACCAGAATGCTCAAGTTTCACAAGGATATATTGAAGGAATTTGAGCCTGTGGGAAAGAGGGCAAAAGTCATACTTTTCGGCTCTCTGGCTAAAGGTGACTACAGGCTCGATTCGGACATAGACCTTGCTATAATAACAGATGATAGGGATCTGATGGAACTTGCATCATCAATAGCAGACAGAATACTGGTAGAATATGGGAAGCTGGTCTCCCTCAAATTTATAAGGGAAGGGGATTTGGAAAAGAACGTCCCGCTGATAGAAGAGATCAAAAGGGGGTCGTGATATATGAGGGAGGAAAAAGAGGCGACAAAGATAAGAATAATAGAGGAACTTGAGGTGGCAAAGAGGAGACTTGAGGCTGCTAAGCTCCTATTCAAAAATGGCATGTTGGAGGACTCGGTCAACAGGGCCTATTATTCCTTTTTTCACGCCGCGAGGGCGATGCTCAATTCACTGGGATATGATGCAAAGACGCATTCAAGTCTTATATCGGAGTTCGGTTTGAGGTTGGTGAAGACAGGTCTACTGGAAAAAAGATTTGCAGAATATATCAGAAAGGGTTTTGAGATGAGAGAGAGCAGCGACTACCAGATAGGAGCTGTGTTCGGGGAAGAAGAGATCCGAACACTCATCAAAAACGCAGAGGAGTTCGTGGAAGAGGCAGAGAAGTTCGTAGGTCGGTCAATCCGTAGCTAAAGCCAATTTGACACTCCCACGGCTGAAGCCTGTGGGATTCTCGGTTCTTCACGGGCTTCCGCTCATCATACCGGGTCCAGGGCTGTGTCAAGACCAGAGCCTAAAGCTCTACCAGCCCCCGGATAGGGCGTATAGCCCTATCCCCGCTTGCTGGAACCTCCTCGCCTATCTCGGTCTGGAGCCTTATTCCAGCCTTTGAACATCCAGACCACATTCGAGCGGACCCGCTCAAAACTTTTACGATAAAACCCTATTTAAACTTAAGCGGTTCATCCCACCCGTAAACGGTGTGGGCTTTCTACAATGACCCCAGTGAGGTAAGATATGCCATGTGTATTCAAGTGTCCAATATTTTTCTGTTATATTTATATTACTTTCATTAATTTTATTTTTATTATGTTGCCTATTATGTTACCTATTTTTATTATGTTACCTAATTGAGCCTAATGATGAGAGACTCTGCGACATTCTAGATCTAACTGCACGGGTGAAGAGCCACCCTTCAACAGGAAGAACTTCTTTCGCGTGCGCTGGCTCATCAATTCAAAAATGTAATCTTAAAAAGACGCAGTGTTCTTAGACTTCTTTACTGGTGATACTTGTGCGGGATCCAAATAACGAAAATTACAAAGATCCATTTGAAGAAATTGCCAGTGCTATTATATCAACAATCAGAGGCAGGGGGGGCAGAATGGAATTCGCTGATCTAGAAAAGTGGGCAGAGGGATCAAACATAGGCAAATACACTCTGAGAACAGTGGTAAACGAGATGATAGGAGGAGCCAAGCTTAAGGCACCGGAGGGGTTTTACGATGCTGATAACGAGATGGAGCCCCCCATACCAAAAGTAGTTGAATTGCCCAAGTTCACCCCTGGAGAGTTAGAGAAGCTTAAGGACTACCTCCGCGAATATCACAGTGTAGGTTTGCTGAGGTTATTTGAGGATCTCAGCAGAGCAGGACTTAAAGAGATAAACGAGATACTGAAGGAGGCCATAGAATTGGGCTACGCCGAGCTGACGCCCTCAGGGGTAGTTAATGCCACTAAAAAGTTGTCTCCTGATCAGAGACGCTGAATCCTTCACATTTTGTGGTTTCAACATAGTTGATCGGCTGAGAGGTTTTCGATGAGTCGAAATAATTAAATGTATTTCGAGAAACGCTTATTGATCTGTGTCACTCTAAGGCGGAAATCTGTACTCATTTCTTGAAGATGAGAGACAAAAAATAAAGGGTGCCGAGAGATAAGTTTGCATGTGGTTAAAATGGCAGAAAAAACCGAAGAGAAAACAATAGGTATATTCAACGGAACCGCAAAGATCGGCGAGATCTTAGCGGGATTCTCTCAGTTGACCTTAACTCCACAAGATTTGACAAGCCCCGTCGCGCTGCAGATGGCCATAAGCAGGATCTATGAGGCAATGACGAAAGCCGTAGCCTCAGGACCAAAAAAGAAGTATGTTGCAGAAGTTAGGTTCACAGACTCGCTGGGCAATCCCGTAGTCCTGGCTTTAGACCTTGGTGAAAGGATGCCGCCCTTTACGAATAAAGAAGTGAGGGCAAGGATCCTCATAGAGCTCTTCGAAGATACCCAATAACGACTTTTTTAATTCGTGAGAAAGGGCCCGCAAAACTTCCGGGGCTGCACAGTTACATCCTGCAGTGGAGCAGTCTAGGAAGGAGACCCCTGAGGTCCTTTATGAACCTCCTCCCCTTTTTCTTGCCTTCTCTGTCTAGGTAGAAAGCCAGAATGCCTGCCTTCTTGGCCTGAACGTAGTCTAGCTCCATGCTATCCCCTACATGCACCACCTCAGATGGTGAGGCTGAGATAATTCGGCAGATCTCTAGGTATGCCTGATAGTCCTTCATCATTTTTAGGTCCGAAAGAGTCGAGAAAATGTGCTTGAAGTAACGCTGTAGCGGCCTTGTAGTTATATCTAGGAAAAGCCTGGAGGAGTTGGATATCACTACGAGCTCATAGGAATCCTTAAGTCTCTCAAGGACGTCGATCACTTCAGGGTAAAGCGTAACAGTATTCTTGTACTGATTCACAAATGACTTAGGATCTATCCTCAGTCTGTACCTTTTTACCCAGTACTCTAGATCGTACCACTCAGGCCTGTTGGGACCTATCACATTATAGTCGTTGTAGAGCATCTTTTTCGCATCTTCCAATCTAATACCCCACTCATCGGAGACTGCCTGAGGTAGAGCCTCTAGCCAAACGATGTCAGCAAAAGAGGGGGTCACCAGAGTACCGTCAACGTCAAAAGAAACAAACCTGATCTCTCTTCTCATTGAATCACCACAGAGGTATGGGATTTGCCGGTACAACTTACTTCATAGTCAGGCGTAAGAAAAGTGTTAATATAAATAAATAAGTTTTGAACTTTGCGCAAGGTCACGGCGGACTTGGAGGAGGCGGTGGCGGGGGGGCGGGCTGGGG
>CAZZJY010000080.1:0-6527 GCA_964654895.1 uncultured Nitrososphaerota archaeon | reverse complement strand
GATTTTTAACCCCCAGTTATCTATTCTCACACAAGAAATCTACAGAGAGGAGTTCTATGGCAAAATATCCGGACAAAGTGAATTTGTACGACGACCGCGGGAAACTCTTCGACACGAACGTTCCAATCGAGGCTCTTAGCCCTCTAAAGAACACAGCAATACAAAAAATCATCTCATACGTGAAACAATGCGTCGCAGTCAACTTGGAAGGCGTTGAGAAGGCACTGGCTACAGGCGAAGTTGGAGGAAAATGGTGCATAATCAGGGGCAGATCTGTGAAGCTTGATCTCGTCAAGAACGCAGGTAGCGTGGCAGACTCCTTAAAGAAATGCTTGCAGGTAGACCCTGGCGACGACACCGAGGTAAAGGTCCTGAAAGGCGGAAAACACCTCCTCGTGAAGGTCCCAGCAAAGCGACTAAACGCAGGCGTGGAGTATACCACTGGTGTGACAGCGGTTGCTGCGGCCCTCTGTTGCACGATAATCGAGAACTTCAATGTCAACATTTGGGATGCCGATCTAGTACACGCTGCCGTCTGGGGAAGATACCCCCAGACCATGGAGATGCTGGGTGGTAACGTCTCCTCGCTCTTGGCAGTGCCGCAACAGAATGAGGGTATGGGTTACGCCCTTAGAAACATCCCCTGCGCCCACATAGCCCTAATCGCGAAGAAGAATGCGATGAACGCTGCCGCTCTTTCGTCAATATTGGAACAGACTGCCATGTTTGAGATGGGCGACGCCATTGGCAGCTTCGAGAGGTTCCACCTATTGGGTCTGGCATATCAAGGACTGAACGCAGACAACATAGTCTACGATCTGGTTAAAGAGAATGCAAAGACCGGAACGCTGGGGGACGTTGTCATATCGACCGTGAAGAGGGCCCTCTCAGACGGCGTTATCAAACCCTTGAAGAAGACGCCTTCCGGTTACACGCTTTATACCACAAGCGATCTGAACAAGTGGAACGCCTATGCCGCAGCAGGACTTTTGGCTGGGACGATGATCACCTGCGGAGCTGCCAGGTCCATGCAGCACGCCCCCTCAGTCTTCATATACTTCAATGACCTCATAGAAAGGGAGACAGGTCTCCCCGGAGTGGACTTCGGCAGGGTCGCGGGCACTGGTGTGGAGATGTCATTCTTCAGCCACTCGATCTACGGCGGTGGAAACCCTGCTGTATTCCACGGTAACCACATTGTTACCAGACATAGCAAGGGCTTCACAATACCGTGCGTCGCCGCTGCTGTGGCTCTGGACGCTGGAACCACGATCTACACCCCCGAGAAGATCAGCGGGGTAGTTGGCGAAGTGCTCAGCGAGGTGCCCGAACTTAGGGAGTCACTACGGTATGTGAATGAGGCCGCGGTCTCGATAAAGGGAGGAATCTAAAATGGTGGATTACAAGCCCCAATATTACCCTGGAGGATCAAATATCGCCGCCAACAGGCGTAAATATATTGATCCCAAGTACACACTTAGAAAGTTGAGGACAATAAGCGATGACGACTTGGTTAGGCTGTTGGGTCACAGGGTCCCAGGCGAGGCTTACAAGAGCGTCCATCCGCCCTTGGAGGAGCTTGGCGAACCCTCATGCCCCATCAGGGAGCTAGTTGAACCAACCCCTGGAGCCAAGTCTGGTGACAGGATCAGATACATTCAGTTCACCGATTCTGTGTACTTCGCTCCACTGACTCCATACATGAGGGCTTGGATGGGTCACATGCGCTACAGGGGAGTTGACATAGGCGTACTATCAGGGCGTGTCCCACTTGAGGCGCGAGAACGGGATCTTGAGAAGGTCGCTAAAGACCTCGTGGAGACAGAGATTTTCGATCCAGCAAGGGTCGGGATCAGAGGTGCCACCGTTCACGGTCACGCACTGAGGCTCGATGAGAATGGACTTATGTTCGACGCTCTCAGAAGGTTCCAATTCGACAAGAACAAAGGCGAGGTTGTCTACGTGAAAGACCAAGTTGGCGTTCCGTTGGACAGACCCATCTACGTAGGAAAGCCCATCCCAGAAGAGGAGCTTAGAAGGATAACTAGCCAGTTCAGGGTCGATGGAGAACCTTTCAGGAAGGATGCAGAGCTTATACAGTTCGTCCAGAGGATCCACATGCTGAGAACAGAAGCAGGCTTCGACCCTAACAAGGTGAAGGATGTCTAGGAGGGATTGAAATGAGCGAAGAGAAGAAGATGTTCCTAGAAGCGCTCAGGAGAAAGTTCAAAGAATCTCCTGAAGAGAAACAAACAAAATTCTACATATATGATGGTTGGAAGCAGTCAAAGAGGAAGAGAGAATTTGTAGAGGCTGCCCAGAAGATAGCAAAAGAGAGGACTGTTCCATTCTACAACCCTGACCTGCACCTCGGCGGCATCCCGCTGGGGCAGAGGGTCTTGATGCCTTATCGATTATCTGGCACAGACATATACTGCGAGGGCGATGACCTTCATTTTATAAACAACGCCGCGATGCAGCAGATGTGGCACGACATAAGACGTACGGTGATCGTCGGTTTGGACGCGGCGCACACAGTCCTACAGAAGAGGCTCGGTAAGGAGGTCACACCTGAGACCGTGAACCACTATCTAGAAGTACTCAACCACGCATTGCCTGGTGCGGCCGTAGTCCAAGAACATATGGTCGAGACCCATCCAGGGCTAGTCTCGGACAGCTATGTCAAAGTATTTACAGGTGACGACGAACTTGCAGACGAGATCGACGACAGGTTCCTTATCGACATAAACAGGGAATTCCCTGCTGAGCATGCCGCACAGCTTAAGGCTGCCATTGGAAAGCGCATCTACCAAGTCTGCCGCATGCCAACACTCGTAGCAATGACCTGCGACGGAGGCACAATGTCAAGATGGGCAGCTATGCAGATCTCAATGTCAATGATTAATGCATACAAGCTTATGGCAGGAGAGGCTGCTGTGGGCGAGTTTGCATTTGCAGCAAAGCACGCAGAAGTCATAGAGATGGGTACCTTGATGCCGTGGAGGCGAGCAAGAGGTCCTAATGAGCCCGGCGGAATTCCATTAGGTTATATGGCAGACATTTGCCAAGCTTCAAGGGTCAAACCAGAAGATCCTGTATGGGTCGCGCTTGAATCCATCTCGATGGCTGCTGTGTTATATGACCAGTTCTGGTTCGGGAGCTACATGTCTGGCGGAGTAGGCTTCACCCAGTACGCAACTTGCACATACACCGACAACATTCTTGACGACTTCTGCTACTACGGCGCCGAGTACGTTAAGAAGAAGTACGGCGGCTTCGCAAAGGTCAAGCCGAGCTGGGACGTTATAAACGACGTTGCTACGGAGGTAACTTTATACGGTCTTGAGCAGTATGAGCGATACCCTGCCTTGATGGAAACCCACTTCGGCGGATCCCAGAGGGCCGCCGTAGTTGCAGCCGGCGCTGGAGTCTCTGTCTCTCTTGTTACTGGCCATTCCACCGCGGGAATCAACGGCTGGTATCTGAGTCAGCTACTTCACAAAGAAGAGATGGGTCGACTTGGCTTCTACGGATATGACTGCCAGGACCAATGCGGCTCGGCGAACAGCTTCTCATGGAGGAGCGACGAGGGTTTGCCCTTCAACCTGAGGGGTGTAAACTATCCCAACTACGCACTGAATGTCGGGCACCAGTCAGCATACTGCGGTATTGTCTCTGCCGCCCACGGTGGAAGAGGAGATGCGTGGACAACAAACCCATTGATAAAGGTTGCCTTTGCAGACAAGGATTTGAAATTTGACTTCACGCACCCGAGACTGTGCTTCGGAAAGGGCGCGCTCAGGGAATTCATGCCCGCGGGCGAGCGGGACTTGATCATCCCGAGCCACTAATCCCCTCCTTTTTTTAATTATGTCATTCAATATGACTGGATACTCATCACTCAAAAGGATTGTAGATATAATCACAGATATATCTCATTTAACACCAGAATGTGCAAAAGAAAAATACTCTGAATTTCCATCTTTGTCTGGGTACATTGCAAGCTTATTCTCAAAGGATCACTTGCACGATGTACTTCCAAGGCTGAAGCTCCAACTGAGGATCGTAGAACGTTATAACCCTCCAATCAGACCTGCGCTCGACCCCTACTCATCAACACAACTTGGAATATTCAGCAAGAATTTCTCCGATTGGGAAGTTGGCCTCTTCCTAAATTACCCTGCCTGCTGCATCAGATCATTTTCAGAGGAAGTGCGATATGGGTTCGACTCGAAGCACTTGGAAGAGCTGAGTAGCCTGAGAGAAGAGGTCGTGTTCGTAAGTACTGCAGGGTTTGTTCCACATAGCATATTTTGCAAAGAAGCTTCTGAAAGGGCACTTATAGGCTTCTTAAAGTTGGACGATTTGCAATTATTAAATGATCTTGAGGAAGAGCTTTCCTGGGCTCTCCCCCACCTTCACCCAGAGTATCAAAAACACTACTACGATATATTGACCCGTGACACTCAACACTGAATGGCGCCTTGCAATAAAAAGTCAAATTCATTGATGAGCTTTCAAATCGAAGGTGGAGAAACTTACACTTCGCCTGATCTCCGATATTATCTTTGGGACTTCTCTGAGAGACTCCACTAAATGATCCACTTCAAACAGCATTTTTTCCGCAACATCAGACGGATCCCTTTTTACAAGGATGGACATGTCGGCCTCCTTCATAGCTGGAAGGTCATTTACATCGTTTCCTACCATCACCACAAGTCCATAAAACCTTCTGAGCTTTTTCACAAATTCCATCTTTTCTTTAGGCGATGCATCTGCTATCACGAACCTTTTGTCCATTCCCAAGATCTTGGCACACTTCAGGGTTGACTCACGACAGTTTCCTGTCGCTATGAATACGTCGTCGTCTGATTTCCTAATAGCCTCGACCGTCTCCCTCACATCATCATAAAGTACTCCTCCTAAGCGCACCGCATGTTTTGGGCGTCCGAACCTATCCACTATAAGGGCCGCACATGTTCCTACTTCTGAACCACAGTGCCTTTTCGCCTCGACCAGAACCATTTTCAAAGCATTGAGAACATCGTTCTGCCTCAAGATCTCATTGCAGATTCTGGGGGGAGCGGATGAAGAGGAACAAATGACCTTTCCAATCTTGATACCGCCCCGTTTTATACCATTATTGGCACCCTTGATGTTTACTAAGTACCCTCCGATCTCTAAGACAAATTTCAAAGTATTGACATGAAAAAGAACCTCATTTTTATGAATGTCCAAAACCACTCTGCAGGGTTTCAGTATTGTGCCCGACTTGTCAAAAACTACTGCCGCCCTCAAGCGTTTGGCCCTCTTCATCCAGCACCACAAACATTCCCACTGGTGTCTATCTCGCCCTCGTCTTTGATCTCAGGAGTTTTAGCTCTTTCCTTAACTTCTACCTCCTCTATTCCCTTCCCCGCTTCCCTATCTTTCCCTTTTCTTTCTCCGCCCTCCTCCGCCCCTCGCATCGGACTTTTTTCAACAATGCCCTCTTCAACGATCTCTAAGAGGTCTTCATCGTAAAATAGTCCAGTCGAGTCCAACTTGGCCCAAACTTTACCATCCATTTCTACCAACTCAACAACTTTGCCGAGGGTGCCCGTCCTCTTGTATATTACCGGTGATCCTTCTTTGATCATTTTTCCCCCACTCCCCACAAATATTTAATAAATTCTTAAGCATTTTCTTTCCTATTAATCTGAGGGATCCCAATTGGAAGACCTTAGAGAGATCGTAAATAACACGAGATCTTACAAAGGGCTATCAAGGAAGGCCCAGATTGGGGAGATTGTCAACATACTAGGCGAGATAGACTATGACGATGCCGGAATATTGGAGGTGGAAGGTCTCAACATAGTGGTCTCGACTGACGGCATTGCAGAGGATCTGGTCAAATCAGATCCTTGGTTTGCTGGGTATTATTCTGTTCTTGTAAATGTGAATGACGTGGTGATAAAGGGGGCAAGACCACTTGGATATGTTAACGTGATCTCGGGACCTAGAGAGATCAGGAACAAGATGGCCGAGGGGATAAAGGCTGGACTGGAAAAATACAACATCAAGCTACTAAAAGGGCACACTCACCCCGACTCCTCATACTCAGCAATAGATGCCGCGGTCGTCGGCATTGCAAAAAAGGTTGTAAAAGGTACAAACGCCCGCCCTGGTGACGAAATTGTAATGGCGATTGACCTATCAGGCTCATTTGGTTTGAAGGGTTGGGTTAAGTGTTTCGACAGTACCCTGAGAAAAACATCAGAGCAGGTCCAGGAAATGCTATCTGCCATAATTTCAGTCCTAGAGTCCGGGGAAGTATACTGTTCTAGGGACATAAGCGCCCCTGGAATTTTGGGGAGTCTGGCAATGCTCTGCGAGTCCAGCAGTGTTGGGGCGGAAGTCTCTTTGGAGAAGATACCCGCACCCGAGGTCCCTTCTCTTTCGGAATGGCTAACCTCCTACCCTGCCATGGGCTTTATCTTTGGCTCTCCAAACACTAAGGTCTTTGAGGCCTTGAGGGATGTGGGTTT